>CAMDMN010000207.1 GCA_945901965.1 Legionella genomosp. 1
TAGGGCAGGCTCTCTTACCTCACCATTACGTGATCGTTTTGGTATTGTGCAAAGATTAGAGTTCTATTCGACAGAAGCCTTAACTAGTATTGTTACCCGCTCTGCAAAATTACTTAAAGTAATAATAGATGCAGATGGAGCAAAAGAGATTGCTATTCGTTCTCGTGGTACTCCACGTATTGCTAATAGACTCTTACGACGAGTTCGTGACTATGCAGAAGTAAAAGGGGATGGAACTATCACCCATAATATAGCCGAAATAGCACTTGAAATGCTTTCTGTTGATAAACATGGGCTTGACATTATGGATAGAAAATTATTAATGGCTGTTATTGAGCGATTTGCTGGAGGGCCTGTTGGTGTTGACAGTATTGCTGCAGCAATTGGAGAAGAAAAGGGTACAATAGAGGATGTGATTGAGCCTTATTTAATTCAACAAGGATATTTAGTCCGTACGGCAAGAGGGCGCATGGTTTCACAGTTAGCATATAAACATTTTGGTATTGAAATGATAGAAAATGATTAATTTATTACAGGAGTATAATTCTACATTTAGAGTCTATTTTGAAGATACCGATTTAATGGGTATTGTTTATCATGCTAATTATTTGAAATTTTTTGAACGTGCACGAACAGAAATGTTAAGATCTTGTGGATTGTCTTTGTCTATTATGGCAAGATCTGACACACATTTTGCTATTCATAATGTAAACATCATTTATAAATATCCAGCACGCTTAGACGATATTTTAAATATTAAAACTTTATGTGCGAATAAAAGATCTTGCAGCTTTGATTTTGAACAATCAATGTGTAATCAGTTGGGTCAATTAATTTGTGAAGCTAAAATTAAAGTTGTTTGTGTTGATGATAATTTAAAACCAAAGGCAATGCCTGGTGATATGTTTTTAATAAAAAATTAAGTGTAAGGAGAGTTACGTGGCTAATCATGTGAGTATTTTAGGTTATTTTTGGCAGGCAGGGGCTGTTGTAAAACTTGTGTTATTAATATTGCTTGTGGCTTCAGTTATTTCATGGACTTTGATTATACAAAGAGCATGGTATTTTAAATTTAAAAACAAACAATTCGATCTTTTTAATGCGCGCTTTTGGGATTCTAGTGATTTATCTAAACTTTATAATGATATAGATAGCGACGGCACAGAGCGTCATGGGTTAGCTGCCATTTTTCATTCAGGTTTTAAAGAATTCATGCGGGTTTCTAAGCATGGTGGAATTGAGCTTGAACCCATTCAACGAGTTATGCAAATAAGTCATGCCAAGGAATCTCTAGATTTAGAAGAACATTTACCTTTATTTGCATCGATAGGATCAATTGCTCCATATGTAGGGTTATTTGGTACGGTTTGGGGAATTATGACGTCGTTTCAAGCATTAGGACAAGCGCAGCAAGCAACAATTGCCATGGTAGCTCCTGGGATTTCAGAAGCACTAGTGGCTACAGCTCTTGGCTTATTTACAGCAATTCCAGCTGTAATTGCGTTTAATCGTTATACAACAAAATCAAATACTTTACTTAATAGATATGATCTTTTTCAAGAAGAATTAGTTGCCTTGATATCGCAACAATCTGATCTGCCGGTTCGAGGATAATTAAATGTTAATAAAGAAAGCGAAGCGTAAAGGTCCAATGTCTGAAATTAATGTTGTTCCTTATATTGACGTAATGTTGGTTTTACTCGTAATTTTTATGATTACAGCACCAATTCTTACGCAAGGAGTTACAGTTAATTTACCAAAAGCCGCTAGTGATTCATTAAAAACTGCTGATAGAGAGCCTATAATTGTTTCAGTAAATCTTGATGGTTTGTATTTTTTAAATATAAATACAAATCCTGGAGAACCTATGGAGCCACAAGCATTGATGGTGCGAGTTGCAGCTGAATTAGAGCTTGCAAGACAAGGTGGGCAGGCTTTGAATGTTCTAGTAAAAGGTGACCAAGGTGTACCTTATGGTAAAGTTGTTATGGCAATGAGTTTATTAAAGCAAGCAGGTGCTACAGAGGTTGGGTTACTAACTGACTCATCAACGGAGAGCTTGGGATGATGTTTTCACAATCTTATAAAAATTCATTTTTTATCGCTATAGTTTTTCATATTATGATAGCAATTATGCTATTAGTAGAATCAAATAATAGCCATCCAGTATTAACACCATCAAATCAAACTGAGATGAGTATGGCGGCTCCTGCAAATAACGCACCAACAGAGCAAGCGATAAAAGCGGTTAGTGTTGATAATAAAGAGGTTATGCAAACTATAAATCGTCTAAAAGAAGAAAAAGCTAAACAAGAAAAAGCTGAAGTTAATAGGCAGCTTATGCTTACTAAACAAGCAGAGGCTGCTAAACAGCAACGACTAGCAGAGCAACAACAGTTAGAAAAATTAAAAATTGAAACTAATAAATTAGCTATTGTGCATAAAAAACAAATGGAAGATGAACAAAAACATATAAAGCAATTGGCTATACAAAAGGCTGAGGAAGAAAAAAATATTGCCTTACTTAAAAAACAAAAAATAGAAATGGAAAAACAACAAAAAATTGAGGCTGATAATTTAGCTGAAGCAAAATTAAAAAAAGAAGCAATAGCAGTTAAATCTGCTGAAATAAAAGCTACACAGGATAAAGAAGAACTTGCCCAAAAACAACTTATACAAAAACAACTCGCGCAAAAACAACAAGCAGCTAATGAATCTGCAATGCTTGCTGCAAAGAATTCAGAAATTTCTGGTGAAGTAGATAAATATAAAGCTTTGATCATTCAAGCTATTAGTAGCAAATGGATCCTTCCTGAAAATGCTAATAGTAGTTTATCTAGTCAATTTCGTATTAGATTAGCGCCTAATGGGTTGGTTCTTGAGGTTAATCTTATAAGATCTAGTGGTGATCCAATTCTTGATCGTTCAGCCCAATCTGCTATTTATAAAGCTTCACCATTACCAGTTCCTGCAGATCCAGATGCGTTTAATGTATTTCGTGATATTAGTTTAACGGTTCGACCTGAAAATTATAGAGGATAAATTATGATTATTCGTTTTTTTACTGCAATTCTCATTTTATTTATGAATTCTGCTTATTCTGTGGAGCTTGAGCTTACGCAAGGGATAAATGCAGCTCTTCCGATTGCTATAAGTTCATTTAATGGTGATAGACCTTCTGGAGTTAAGGATATAATCGATAATG
Source organism: Legionella genomosp. 1 (assembly GCA_945901965.1). Taxonomy (GTDB): domain Bacteria; phylum Pseudomonadota; class Gammaproteobacteria; order Legionellales; family Legionellaceae; genus CAMDMN01. The sequence continues at coordinate 3,206 of CAMDMN010000207.1, forward strand.
ATCTGCGTATGTCTGGTCAATTTAGAATTATTTCATCCTCATCATCATATAATAATATAGACTCTTGGCGACAAGCAGGAGCTGATAGTGTTTTATCAGGTCAAGTTCAACAAATTGGAGCTAATCGTTATAGTGTTAGCTTTGAATTAGCCGATGCCGCAGCGCGGGGAAGATTACTACTAGCAAAAAGTTATCAAGTAAGTGGCGATGAATTACGAATTTTAGCACATCATATTAGCGATGAAGTTTATCAAAAATTAACTGGGGAAAGAGGTATATTTTCAACAAAAATAGCGTACATTCTTGTACAGCGAAATGGAGAGAATGCAAAATATACATTAGATATTGCTGATATTGATGGTAGTAATCCGCAAAGTTTAATCGTGTCATCTGAGCCAATTATGTCGCCAACTTGGTCGCCTAATGCGCGTGAAATTGCCTATGTATCTTTTGAGAAGAAACGAGCTCAAATTTATTCGGTTTCTGTTGAAACTGGCAAGAGAAGATTATTGACTGATTTTGCAGGAATTAATGGAGCGCCAGCATGGTCACCTGACGGTAGACAGCTCGCTGTAGTTTTATCAAAGGGTGGAAATCCTAAAATTTATACTGTTGATATGTCATCTGGTCGATTAACACAAATAACTTTTGGTGATGCAATTGATACTGAGCCAAGATATTCTCCTGATGGGCGTTCATTATTATTTACATCAGGTCGCGGTGGCACACCACAAATTTATCGATTAGCATTTGCTGATGGGAAAATTAGTCGTCTAACTTTTGATGGCAATTATAATGCGCGGGCCTCTTTTACTTCGAATCAAAAAAATATAGTTATGTTACATCGCTCTGATAGTCAATTTAATATTGGCGTTCAAGATATCGATAATGGTCGCGTAACTCCATTAACCTCATCACAATTTGATGAATCACCAACAATTTCTCCTAATGGGCGTTTGGTTTTATATGCTACTAACTATCAAAATCATGGTATTTTGGCTATGGTTTCAATTGATGGAAGGGTTAAAATGAGACTTCCAGCTAGATCTGGAGATGTACAAGAGCCAGCATGGTCACCTTATTTAGGATGATATTTAGCAACATGCCGAGTATCTCAGCCACTTGTGGGTCAAACATCGGAAAAGTTTCCCGTCATCCCGAGTACAACGAGGGATCTCCGAAATTGGTACCGTG
>CAMDMN010000208.1 GCA_945901965.1 Legionella genomosp. 1
ATTAGGTTAAGGTAGAGCCATTAAGAATTGCCCCAACCTACTGTTTTTTTTCTAAATGAGAGTTTTTAAAGAAGCTTTTGTCAACAAAAAAATCACAAATAGAATAATTATGCTACAATTACGTCATGAGTAGTATTTTCTCAAATTGACTGGATAAAATCATGCCAAGAACACTGGTTAATAATGAAGGCAAAGGAGACTGTATGTATTATGCATACAGTATTTCATTAATGTATTATCTACGAGCCAAAGCATCACCAGATATAACTGAGTCAGTATTTAACAATCTTGGGTTAAATAAAGAACAAAGAGCACAAGACAAAAAAGCTCTCAATGACTTACTTCTGCAAGCCAAACCTTTTAGCGAATCTGATTTAAAGAAAATACAAGACATACTTGCACCGATAACGAGACAAATTAATGCTGAAGCAACCCAAAAGGAATTTAAAGATGATCCTAAAAGTAGCGGATTATACGCTGCAGCAAGTTATGGACTTATACATTTCTTCCAAAAAGAGCTTGGCAGTGAGTATAATTTCTTAAATAACAATTTTAATAATCCAGATTTTACCAATGCAGAAATATTTAAACTACCTCGTATTAAGTTAGCCATGATTGAGTTTGCTAAAAGTAACGCTAAGGAAATTAGAGCTACTTTTAATGAAAAAATTCCTCTAATTCTTGCTGCAAAGCAGGCTAAAAAATTGTTTTGCATTATAAAAATTGATATTAACCCATTAGGTATGAGTACTAAGGATCTTGAAACATATTTACAGCATAAAACTCCCCCATGCTCATTAAATGGATCACCTGCAATTATTACATATGAAGGGAAACATTATTTTGCCGATCAAGAAGGTGATTTAAATATTAAAGAAATATCTATGGTTGAGAACTTTGAAATAGATTCTGTTAAGAGAGGTTATCTTAAAGAATTGACAAAAACCGTCATAACATCCAAAGATTCTTTTAATTTTGCTATGGCAGATGCATCACAACTTTCATTAATCCAAAAAATCACAAATCGTAAAACAGGAAAATTATCACAGTTTGAGATAGACTATTTTAAAAAAGATTACTTATCCGATATAATAATAGACAAAACCGTAGCATTTTTCAGAGAAAATAAAGATTCTTGGCTAAATAAATATATTTCACATTTAAAGACCCGCTTTACGGTGTGGGGAACATTAGATGATGCAAATAGATTACATGCTATTGTACAAGGAGTGCGAAAGGATAGAGATGCTAGTGGTGAGGTAATATGGCATTTTGATCAGGTGATAACTTTAGGATTTCAAGAAAATTCCACAGCACATTATAGTTTAGATGATTTAGAACCTGATATTATTTTGCGTAATGAAGAAAACATTCATTGGACATCTTTAATCACAGATCATCAGTTAAATTTGAGTAAACAGCTGCCACCGCATCTTTCAAGAACAACTGCTAGCTTAAGTTCAACAAGTATAATTACTGATAAATTAAGTACAGGAAAAGACAGGACGTTTGCAGATAAACTTCAGGAATGTGAGAAACTTATTAACTTACTTCGAGATACAGATAGAGTATTTATTAATGAGATAGAATCTCAATTAGAAAGTGCTGATGATGATAGTCTAGATGTTATATATAACTTATTAAAAGATATGAGAACGAGGATTATTGTTAAACCAGATTCTACTGACAATAATTTTCTTGATAGAATAATTAAAATGAATAATAAAAAATTATTTAAATTTAAAATAAAATATGAATGTAATGATGACTCAGAAGTATATAAAAAATTAATAACACTGGTAGCTAAGTTAAATTCGGCAGTTGAAGATTATAAATTATCTAAAAGAGATAGTCTTGCTAAAGCAGCATTGCTAAAGCAATATTCTAGTATCATTGATACAAATATTGCTGAAATAAGAGAATTACCTGAAATAATAAATGAACCGTGGATTATGGTAGCTGTTAAAAAACTTTTGGAAGTATTTTGTGATATTTTAAGTTTTTTTTCTCCATATTTTAAAGGTAGAGCATTTACACAGTCTACACAGGTTGATCGCTTCCAAAGTAAAATTGATGATATTAAAGATAAATTAAAAGATAAGTTAGAAGATAAGTTAGAAGATGAGTTAGAAGATGAGTCAGAAGATGAGCCAGAAGATGCGTTAGGAGATGAACATGACTCAAGACCTCGAAAGTAGAATTGGTTGCCAGCAACCACAGGCTACACTTTACCTCCCTGGTTCCTGATGAGATCATTTAAAAAGTATAACTAAGAGCAATTGTATTAGAAATAAATTTACCTGATCCAGGTCCAGATATAGTAAACCAAACTCCAGCAATAATACCTATGTTACTATTGAAATTATATTCTATAGCAGGAGCTAATGAAACTACATTGCCTCCATCACCACCAATTGATCCAATTGCTCCACCAGGAGTAAATCCAGGGTTCCCGGCGAAACTTAACGTTCCACTATGGGTATATAATGCTTCAAAAACTGGGACCCAATTTTGGGTAAGTTGATATTCAAAAGCTAAATCAACTGAATAACTAAAACCTGGTTTTACTTTTCCATCAGTAGTTAAAGAACCTCCAAAAGCATTATTCCCTTTAACATTAACATCAGAACCTTTTGAACCAACCAAGCTCAAATGCGATTTTAAGTAATGATTATTAATTAATAATGATAAATATTCAAAATTAAAACCAAGTGTGGTTTGATAGGAGCCTACTCCTGTTTGATCCGTACCTAATTTATCCGGATCTAAGTCATCAAACATTCCAGATGGTAAAATTTCTTGTACTATTATACGAAAATTTGGTAATACAGAGCCATCCTTCTGCCGATGAATTTGAAGTCCTAAAGCTACAGTAGAATCACCTATTTTATGCCCTTTTTGACCTCTATCCCAACTAATATCATAAGGAGCCGTTGCCATTATATCTAAAAAGTTTAATAGACCAAATTCAATTACTGGTGATATTTCATTATTTCTATATGGAGTTGAATATATTGTATAAAAATTATACGGCTCGAAATTTATATGACCAGGCTTTACTGTTTCCCCAGCAGGGGCTAGTAAAGCTCCTGTCATCCATGGAGCCTGTGAAGTAGCATAAACTGCATTACTACATAACAATAATAATAAAATAATTTTTATATACATAATTAGAAATTCCAGAGGTACGTCATCCCGAGTGCAACGAGGGATCTCCATTTACTCAAAATTGTGCAACATTCAAGAGATCCTTCGCGCATAAAACACGCGCTCTGGATGACGTGCTGCTACTATGCGCTCAGAATAACGTGCTGCTATTATGCGCTCATGATGACGTGCTACTATTATGAGTATTGAAAAACTCAAGTTATCTACAATCTTGGGAGTTACCATAATTCAAGATAAAATTTTAAAAACTAAATTTATACCTTTTTTGCCACCGAGGGAATAAGTTTTTGAAAATATTATTTATTAGTCAATAATTTACCACTTAAATTGTTGTTTTCTTATCTGCTAATTTATTAAATATTACAGCTATTCTGCAACCTGCTAATGCCAGTTGTTTTCTTGTTAGATTTTTAACTTTCAATTGATAGATGTCATTTAAAGTATTAGATCTTGGTAAATCTTTATATGCTATCTTTATAGCCAATGAATACGATTCATTTGCCCATGCTGTTGGATTAATATTTACAGCATTTGGATTGCAAGGAGTTAATTTTAAATATTCATTTCCTAAATCTGTAATTTTAGGCTTTTTGACATTAAGCAACCCGCCTCCCCTATCCCAATATGCATGCAAATTTTTAGCCACAGAATTTTTTTGCAATAATTGAAGATTGCCACCACGATCACCATCTGGAAATTCTTTAGATATTTTAGTTATAGCATGCAATGGTTGATGAATATCACCTACAACATGTAGGATTATTCTTGTAGCAATTCCCTTGTCAAAATTAGTTGCGTATTTATTAGATAATAAATTAATTGCATTTTTTATTGCCCAAACTGCATTGATATCTTGGACTATTGGTAATGTACTCTTGTCGTCTGAATAAGGTATATCAATATAATGCATTGTTGAATACCAATTTATTCCACGATATGCCAATGTATCTAGCCAAACTGAAGTCTCTATAAAACTTTGAGGTTTATATACCTTATCCATAGCGACGTTGTATTTATCAAATAAGTTTTTTGCTTCAGTAGTCATGTTTAAATAAGCAATCTGCGCGATAACTCTATGACCTAAGGCATTCCAGCTTAAAGAATTTGTACTAAATATTATTAAAAATATGGTTAAAAATATTTTTACTCTATGAAAAAACTTAAACATAAATATAGTTAAGGATCTCAGTGATAGTTTTACGTCATCCCGAGTACAACGAGGGATC
>CAMDMN010000209.1 GCA_945901965.1 Legionella genomosp. 1
ATACAGCATCTAGTGAAGTACTTAATAACTTGATGTCTTTTTCAGCAATTTTAGTATTGTAAAAACCACGAATTTCTCTACATAAAGCAGCATATTCTGCATTACCTTCCTCACGGATAGCTAATGCATCGTACCTTGCTTTTAATGCGTCATATTCAGCAAAGTCATCTTTTTTAAGAAAACGCGTTATATCATAAGGGAAGGTAACAAAAGTTCCTTTAGGCTCTCTTGCTTGCAAACACTCACTATCCCATCTAAAACCATTACGTTTAAATATTTCTATTTGGTCCATGAGCAAGGCAGATTCGGCTTGACGCGCATCAAATTGATTAAAGTCTCCCACTAACACCATTGGCATAGTAATGCCAACTAGCTTAGAACAAAGCATTTCTGCAGCGAGCAAGCGATGTTTATTTGTTAAACCTAAATGGGTATTAATAACAATAAATTTCTTACCAGTCGTAATCTCTTCAAGCTGAATACGCTGGCATGATTTTTCAAATTCAGAGTCAAGATGTTGATCAAATAATGCATCTTTAGATAGTTTTTCTCGATCTACAGTAGCTTCTCCAGATCGTGTTAAATAAATCTGATCAGTACTAATACAACGATATACTGTTGGATCATAGGCAAAAATATAGTTAAATGCTAAATCAGTTGGATTATATTTAACAGAAAGAACTTCAAGACCTTTAGATCGTAAATAATCACATAAGGTTGGTAGAATTGAATCTTCTACTTCTTGTAATGCAAATAGATCTACTTTTTTTTCAGTCTGAAAATAATCCATAGCAGCTGAAATCATTGGAAAGCGTTCATGAACAGAGTAAGGCTTAAATGCGTTAGCCGTATACATAAAAGGAGGTCTATCTAATATTTCAACTCGACGATCGCTATTAATGTTCCAAGAAACTATTCTGGTTTCATTCACTGCAGCACCTTTTGGCATATCCAATCTCCATTGTTTAATTTAAATTACATTTGAAATATTTTTCATCATTTATTTATGGAGGGCTATTATCGTAGATTTCAACAAATCATCAATACGGTAAAAATACCCTACTGATGATCGATCACAAGCTAATCATTTAAGTTATACCTATGGTTCTTTGGCTAGTCTCCCGCTCATCTTCACCATCTCCCAACAATAACTGACTCCCAGTCTCCACTCCTGCCAATTGCAATTGGCTAAAATCAAAGCGATAAATGCAGGCTGAGAGTTTATTTCGCTCTACAGGATTGGTGGGTATCAATGCTTTACGAGCACTTTGTACAAAGTCCTCATAATCACAGATTATTTTAATACTACCCGGCTTAATACATTCTCTGACAAAACGATTATTCCAAGCAGCTTTTAAATCATCGACCCGTAATTCGCACTCAACTTCTGCATCTTTCCCACCTCGCCAATGATTAACAGTCACAGGTTTATGAGAGGCGCCACGATGCTCATCAATTAGTTTTTGTAATTGACTCTGAATAACAGAGATCCATCGATCGCCTATATCATCCTTATAGGTTAAGAATATTTGTTGAGAAACTTTTTCTAATTGAACTAATGAATCATCTAATTCTTTAAACCACTCTTCAATAAATGCACCCTCTCCAGTATAAGCTTCCAACCGTGCGCGTAAGTCATAAGAAGTCTTGAAAATAGAAGAACCATATAATAATGAATAAAGTTTAGAGCGTGGATTTTTAGCAACATCCATATGTGATAAACTCATAGTCATCTTCAATAAATCAGCATAACGATTCCATGCTGAGAATAATTTTGGATTTTCACCCAATTTTCTTAATAGATAATCACGAAGCTCTAGTCGATTTTTTCTCATAAAATCATTAACCGTTAATTGGGCAGCCTGTATTACCATCGCATTTTCTTGAAAAACAACGCTTAGACTACAATTTTGGATTTGATCATAAAGGCCTGGCTTATCTGCAGGGCCATCACCGCCATGAACTAAAAAGGCATAGTCTTTGGGTATAAACTGCGACTTCCATTCATCAACCATACGTTCATGCCTTTCATATATTACATGTTGGTTGCATTCTGGATTTAAGGTATGAGGCCCGCCGGACCAAATGCGCCAAACATCTTCTGGTGGTGCATAGAATGACCTATTAATTGGAATATAGGCCGAGGCTATTGCATATCCACCGCCTTCACTCACCCAATACGCCGTGATATTTAAACTATTCTCAGGGGCAGTGATTAAATCATAATAAAAAACAGCCTTACCTAGTCCTGACACTAATACTTCTTGAAAAGACTTAGGTAAATAACGCGTCATTGCAGCAGGATAAGGCAAAATAGGGAGACATTTTCCTTCCGCAGGATAGATACTGAAAGGCAATGGCATTCCTGAAATTGAAGTAGTTAGGCTATCAAAATTAATCTCACCAGGTGTGAGATGTCGCTTTGTATGAAAATCCCATACCGTTCTTTTTTTAATTAAAATATTGTTTTTCATAAAGGTGTTAAAGACTGGGCCTTTATCTACAGTAGGACCTACTAATTGTATATTACTTCCTCCCCTTACAGAACTAAAACCATGCGCATTAAACCATAGTATAGGATTGATTTTCTCTGTTTCTCTGAGACGTTGACGACTTATACCAGGAAAATTATCAAGTGCACTAAAATCATAAACCGTATCCACACATTGATAACGACTAATAATTACTTCATCAGCAAAAAAGTCTTCTCGAAACTTCTCAGCATGCTCTTCTAATTGCAATCTTTCAGTCTTAAGCGCCAAGGCATTACTTGCTTCGTTATAAAAACTACTCATCCAATCAGTTAATGTAGCGTATGATTTTTGCGCCTCAGCCCTAATTCCTTCCCGCAATTTTTCTTGTAACTTAATATCTCGTAAGGCAAAAACCAATTTATTATGAGCTTCTAATCGAGGGAGCTGTTCTTCTAAAATCCCAAGATCGGTTACTGTAATACGGAGTTTGTCATTTGATTCATTAACATGAGGATACTGCTTGATAACAGCAAATATCATACCTGCTATAGTTTGAATTAATAAAATAGGATGACGCTGATCTTTATCAAGATTAAGTATGGAACTTAAAACTTTTAAATCTATGAGACCTTCCCTAGCTAATTCCTTAAGCACTGTGCTCACGTGTAAATACGAATCCGTTGGAACTTTAATAGATTTATAATCAGCTGTACTTTCCCAAAATTTTGCTTCCGTTACTGCAGGAAGCGCTGTAGTGATATCTGATAATTGAGCTAGATCTTCCATCAAACTAACATACTGATCCGTACCAGAGCGTCTTAACGAAGATAAGACTCGCTGTATTTCTACCGCTTTCTCTTCTTGGCTATCCTGAGTCATCCAATCAAAAACATCATCTAATTTGCTATTAATAACCGTATGATGCCTAGCTCCTGAACTCATTAATTCATCTAATCTAGCTTCCATCACCGCATCATGCTCAAGCCCTAATTTAGCGTAATCATCCATGCGACGAATACCCCAAAGAGTAACTAGACCATAGTGAACAGTAGCTTCAAGCTGAATTAGTTGATTCTTATGGGTTTGCTGATGAGCCTCCATATTAGCCATATGAGCCGATTTAATTTCATCCAATACATGATTAAACCAGGCATCTAAATATTCACCTAAGCCATCATTATCAGCGCCCATACTTAAGATAGTTGAAATTGCGATATTGACCATCGCCAATTGCGGCGTGATAGATAATGGAAAAGATTTACCAGCAAACTGCGGTAATCTTTCTATCCAAGAAGAAAGCTGAACTACCGCACTGATAGAGGTAGCTGCAAATTTGAGCGCTTTATTCCCTGATAAGGCCGCTATGTTAAGCCCAAGATCTGCTATTTGGGTCTTGAATTCATTTCGGATTATTGCCTCTTCTTGATGAGCAAATTTTGCGTGAAAAACTGACGCTTCTTTAGCTAATAATTCCAGTCTTGGGTCGACAGCGATTGATTCAGAACTTGAGGTTTTTTTAGGAGATGGCAATTTTTCCGTGGGCACTGAAGCTTTTTCTGCATCAAATTCACTGTCTAATTTAACCTTAATTCTTAAGCTATTACCTTGAGCATTTTTATTTAATTGACTTATTTTTTCCTCAAAGCTTGCAGGGCTTAACTCACCATTTTTAAGATCCGTTAGGTATTTTTTAAACTCAACTGGTATTTGTTGTAACTTCTTAAATTCTTCAATACTCCAAGGCGGGATAGATCCTTTTAGATCTGCCATAAAACTTTGTAAATTTAGCTCAGAGTCATGAATGATTTTTTCAACTCGATTATCCATTCTAATAAAAAAATCGGACGTTTTTAAATATTCTGCAGTTTCATAAGCCGTAAGATCACGAATTTCATTGCCCAATGCTATGC
>CAMDMN010000210.1 GCA_945901965.1 Legionella genomosp. 1
CGGGTTTTACTTTAGCTACTCATGATTTAGAAATTCGAGGTGCAGGTGAACTATTAGGGGATGAGCAAAGCGGAAATATGCATGCCATTGGCTTTAGTTTATTTATGGAGTTACTTGATAAAGCAGTATCTGATTTAAGATCTGGAAAAAATCCTGAGCTTGCAGCACCGATGTATCAAGGTACAGAAATAGATCTAAACTTAAGCGCCATAATTCCAGATACTTACATTAGCGATGTTCATACCCGTCTTATCATGTATAAACAAATTGCTAATTCCTGCGATAAAGAACAACTCGTAAACTTAAAAATTGAAATGATCGATAGATTTGGCCTTCTACCTATTCAAGTTAAGCATCTATTTTTAGTAACTGAACTTAAATTATTAGCAACTATTATGGGTATTACCCGAATTAACGTATCAGGGCAAAATGGTAAAATAGAGTTTAATGATTCGCCTAAAATTAATGCCGCTACGTTAATTAATTTAATCCAAGTACATGCAACACGCTATCAATTAAAGGGGCCTTCAAAGTTAATATTTAATTTAGACAGTACTGCTCATGAAGAAAAAATTATTGAAATAACTATGTTGTTAAAGAAAATCATGAATTCTTAATATTAGACTTTACTTAACTCCTTAATTATCTATCTGTTTTGCCCAATTGCTTAGCGGTGAATTCTTACGTTAACTATTATTTGTTTCTCTGATAATCGTTTTAATTCTCTTCTGCTCATGGTTAATATACACCGTAAGATCATTGTTCCCCCATCCGGTTAGGATAATTTGGAAAAAAATAGAATATGTCTATTTAGCAAAACCGGGCACCTTCAAAATAAAGTCTCAAAAATAAATAAAATGCTTGAATTATATACAACAGATGACTATAATTAAGGCCATATAGCATAAAATATGAAACATCTAATGGAAATATCGCAACTACAAAAAAAAATTACAGATAAAATGCACGCTTTAATGCAACAGTGTGCGGACATTCCTGCAGAATATAATATGCAAGATTTGATGATTATTGTTGATAGTTATGCTGAAATCTTCAAAGATTTATTTGGCGATATTGATAGCGTAGACTATTATGCCAACAAACTCAGCGCTACATCAACTAGAAAAGATATTGAGTTTTATCTTGACTCATTGTCTTCTTTGAAAAAAAGCATTGAAGCTTTACCGTTTGATTCTACGATTAAAAGCTCAATGGTTAGTAGAATTTTTGATAACTGTAATCCACGCGTATTGAAACAGTTTCAACGAGGATTATTGAATGATAGCGAATGTAATCTGCTAGTAAAAAGTCTTCATCTACCTGACATTACAGATACTATTACGGTAAAAACTTGGGGCACAAAAAGAGAGATTGGTAATGGACTTCGTAATATTTTGCAGCAACAATTGCAAGGAGGTGGAGTTGGTCATGCTTCAGTAACTATGCGCTTAAAAGCCGATGACAGAGGATTAGAACTTATCAAAAAATATTGCTTAAATGAAGATGGAAGCGTCAAGATACCATATAAAATCAAGCGATATGGGATTAAGTCAGTTTATGAGATATATTGGAGCTACTGGCCAGAGGGTTTAATGACCTTAGACTCTGACATTGAAACAGAGCTGAGTAATGATGAGCATAAAGATGATGTAGATACGCTAAGTGAAATGCCGCTGGAATTAAAATCACGCTATTTGTATCAGAAATACACCAAAGAAAGGCGGATCCCATTAATTAGTAGTGGTATTAATTCAGCAGAGAATAATTTTTTTAAATCCGAAGTTTCTGGATATCGTAAAATGGGATTATCTACTGCCGCAATCATTGATGCCTCAACGATTGAGCATGATCTAGATCGCAGGCACTATCTTGAATTAAAAGTAAAACAATATAATTTAGATGAGGAGATTAGATCTCTTGGTGTATTGAATAATAACTATTTTTCTCCAGATAAAGACTATCATTCGCAAACAATGAAAGATTCAAAACATATTAAACAGAACTCAAATTTTCTAATACTTTTAAAGCGTTTTCGTACACAGTTATCGCAACAAAACGTCACTGCACAGATATTACTGAACCAAGAAATTTCACCTGAACAATCTAGTCTATTACAAATAGATATTTTGCGATTGATATCGGAAAAAGAGCGTGAGCGCTCCTCCATTTGTGATGCTGTTAATGAAGCGGCTGTGCTTATTCAAGAAAACAAAGCAGAAATAAATTTACTGCAGGATCAAATTAATGAATTGGAAACCGGTGCTGATGTGCTCAAATCAACATTGGATTATCTGAAAACTATTTTTTCTGTTTTAGAAAAAGTCAAAGCGGATGATAGCCACTATAAGTTAACAGATGCTGAAATAGATATTTTCAGTAAATTTAGCGATACGTTCGAAAATGATGAAGAAAAAAAAGATTTTATAGATGGTATTATTAAAACAGGGATGATTAACCACGACGACGTTTTAAAAACAAACCCAGAGTTTATTAATGAATATCAATTAGGAATTAGTACTCAACTTGAAGAACAAAATAGTCATCTTTCTGAAAAATCAATCGAATTAATGAATTTATACCTCTTCAATAAAACAACCCGTATTAGTTTTTATGAGCGCGCTATAAAAGAAATTGATAAGGAAATTACCACAAACCAGGAAGATAGTGAAAAATTTGCTATTTTTTCTCAAGCATTTATGAAATATAAAACATTGCAGGATAAAATTAATAGAAAAAGAGAAAATGTTGCTACTCTTGAACGTTTAATTCTAGAGGTTCTTGAGAGCCCCAGTGCACCACCGAAGAGGAAGGGAGAGAAGGGAATAGCCAAAACTGCAAAACCTGCAAGCAGCCCATTACCAATCGAGATGACCGATGAAACGGAAATGGGCGCAACAATTTATACCATTAAAACGTTTGAGGAGATGATTCCATTAAAAATTAAAATGGAAAGTGATATTAAACAGCTTGAACAAGATAAAAGTAAGGCTTCTGCTGTTGGTAAAGGAACCTTTATTTTTTCTTTCCATGATAAAAAGATGGAGATTGCATCCAAAAAATTCGAAAGTTTGGACGATATTGCTCTCATTGAACGTGAGCTTAATGAAGGAAAGCAAAATTTGTTGAAAAGCAAAAGGGATAACTTAACTCAACTGTTGAAACTCAAATTAGGGTTTCATATCTCTGCCGAGGAATTTGCTGAACAAAGAATACGACGCGGCTCATCAAATGATGTTTCTCTTAGGGGATTTGATGTTGAAAAAATGTTAGAACAAACCGGTGCAATCACCTCATCTGTAGCTAAGTTTCATTTGGGTCGTGAAAACTGTTCAACAACAAGCATGAAACTATTACATGCTGGTGCTCCGCCTGACAACCAGTTTATGTTTACATCTCCTATTCTAAAAAAGGGAGAAACTGTTTCATCAAACACCTTTTTATCAAATCCACAGGCAGTTTATTCAGCAGCGATTGTGGTTGCGCGTGCTGATCAAGGTGATGTTAAAGCACAAGCATTACTACGGGAAAAGAAAAGTTCCTCTCCAGAATCGAGCTATAATGCGTTGCTTAATACACTTGTGGCGCGCATGACCACTAGAAATAACGTGGAGTTAAATTTCTTTGGGAATACCCCATTAGATGGTCAAGTGGCTGATCGTCAATTTAGCTGGACATTTTATTTGAAATTTATTCCTCATCTGCTGAAATTGTATCGCGACATTTTTCAGGTTGTAAAACTTGATTTAAAAAGAAATAATGATACATTGCAAGCTAAGGTAGCAAATGAAATCAAGATGATAAGTGGGCAAGCTTATCATTTAATCGACACACCCCATGCTCCTTTGGCAATTCAGCGAATGTTTATCGCATTGACAACAAATAAAGCTAATGTTCCATTTTTTGAGACAGATACCCTATCGCGAGTCGAGCAATATATATTAGCGATAGAGGCTAAAGAGACTAAAACACCAGAAGAAATAACAGCACTAACTAATTTTAAGCGCATCGAAGCAGAACGAGATGCACGAGTGCAATGCATTGAAGTTGCAATTATATCAGGATCTGAAGTTAAACAAGCGCTTTCAGAAAGAAATACCCCTATCGATGACTTAGATTGGATCATGAGTGATACAGATAAAATTGATGCTTTAGTGAAGAATTTTGTATTAAACTATCAAGCGGTCAGAAATAAAAATCCTCTTTCTTTTTTGACATCAAATTTTTCCTTGACCCTTGCTGATAAAATGTCTCCTCAACAAAAACTGGAAAAAATTCAACAGCAAATTAATAGGTACCCAGATGATCGCTCAGCACAAGCCATCAATATGTGCTTAGAAGATGATCCTTTGCTAATAGAT
>CAMDMN010000211.1 GCA_945901965.1 Legionella genomosp. 1
CCCACCCTACGTTCATGCCTTTCATTTAGTCGAGGACTTTTCGCTATCAATTTGCCAAACCATTTGTAAACCAACTAGTTGGACTTTACCTTTACCTGCTGCATTAACATTGTAGAATGAATCATCACCTAAAGGTATTGTCTTATTTATATAGGCATCACTAACACCAAATAGATAAGAATAGCCCGCATCCAAGCCAATGTTATGGCGGATTTGATAATGGGCACCGATGGCTAATGCCACACGATTTGAATCTGGTAAACGTGTGTCACGCTCGCTATTTACAGTTGGAGTTTGATCATAACCACCGCCCGTCCTAATCATTAATTTATCATTGATATGATAATTTGCACCTAGTGAAAAACGCCATGTATTTCGATAATCTTCAGGTGCAACAATATCCATAGTGGTTTGAGTAATATCTCCTGAAGCTTCAATCGGCAAGCCTACGGCTACATTATTGAGCGTAATATTTTTAAATGCTGACCATCCGGTAAAAACTACTGAACCAAGTAATGCTAATTTTGGTGTAATATCTCTATAACCACTTAGAGTAAAAATTTGTGGCATATCTATATTACCGCTATTTAGATCATCACTAGTAAAAATTGCGTTTGGATTTCCAGATATTGGATCACCAGTAAATGCATTAGGATCTGCTAATATACCTGAAAGTGTACTAACTCCATAAAATTTATGATTAACTGCTGATTGATAATTAAAACCCAAACGAGAGTGTTTATCTGTAGACATCAACATTAAGCCCGCATGAAATCCAACCCCAAAGGAATCGCCAGTATTATCAGATGTAGAATCAAGCGCATTAATTTCATTGGAAGGAAAAAAATTTATCCACGCAGGGGAGCCAATAACACTATTAAAGCTTACCCTGGCATATTGCAAATCAAGCCCCGCTCCAATAGAAAAATTATCAGATAATTTCCTGCCTATTTCAGGCGAGACAGTAATCGTTTCAAGCTTTGATAATGTAGATGCATAACGAATTTGGGAGGTTTCACCATAATTTGTTGATAAACCAAATGGCGAAACAATACTTAAACCAAAAACTGTTTTATCATCAAGTGGCAGTGCAAAATGCACCGCAGGGATTATAGCATTTTCACCTCCCTGGAGACCACTAAATTTTTCAGTATATGTAAGTACCGAAACACCAGGAAATGAGGTAGTATAAGTACTAGTTCCACTTAAACTAACCCTTGGAAGCACGCCAATACCGCCGACAACAAACTGAGGTTTATCAAGCAACACTAACCCTGCAGGATTATACCAACCAATAGAGGCATCAGCACCTTCAGCGGCTATTCCTGCGGCAAAATTACCAATTGCTGCGGGACTTGATTCCGTGTAAAGAGAAAATGCTCCTGCATTTAAGTTTTTCGATGCAATCATCGCGATTACAGCCAAACTTGCGATTGTTCTTATTGGTTTTTGCATGTATTTGACTCATGTTAAAATTGCAATTTCATTATTGCTTAAAGATTATTATCTAATTGGCATATCAAGCCAGGTTTAAGGTCGCTGGATTGCTTCGCTGTGCTCGCAAAGACTGATTTCTATATGCTCACAAAGTCAATATATATTCGCCATTAGATTCACGTCTTATTTATAATGACGAGAATAATTGGATGATAATATTAAACCATTAGGTTTCCATTGCAAGTATTTAAAAATAAATATATCTTACAAGCATTGTAATCTATAGCTAGCACATGATAATCTGTGTTAATTTTGTACGGAATAAAAATGATGCAACAAATAGTAACTAAATTCGGTGGCACTTCTGTATCTTCTCGTAAAACATGGGAACATATTACCTCCATCACCAAAAATCATTTGAATGAAAACGTACAGCCTATTATAGTTTGCTCAGCAATTTCTGATGCTTCTAATAAATTAGAAAAAATGGTGGCTGCAGCCTTACTTAATGAGCATCAAGCCCTATTAGAAGAATTAACTAAAAACTATTTAGCTCTTGCAAACGAGCTTGAAGTTAACTTCAATCTTATTGAAAATGATTTACAACAATTACAACTTTGGCTTACTGGTATTGCCTTATTACGTGAAGCTCCTGCAAAAACTCATGCACAAATTTTAAGCCTTGGCGAATTAATGCTAACTCGTCTAGGGCATGCATTTTTACAAAAACAAGGTATTAATTGCTTATGGTTTGATGCCAGAGAAGCCTTAACAACGACATCCATTCAAGGCGGCGATGAAATCAATTATTTAGCGGCAAGGGCTACCTGTGAATATAATCCTAAGCTAGTTGATAAACTACAAAAATCAGGTGCTGAGGTTATTATTACCCAAGGGTTTATCGCCGCTAATGAACAAGGTGAGACCGTATTATTAGGTCGGGGTGGTTCAGATACAACTGGCGCTTTACTTGCAGCCATTTTAAATGCAAAAGCTTGTGAAATTTGGACTGATGTTCCCGGTATTTATACCGCCAATCCACATCTTTTACCTCATGCACGTCTTTTAAAGCAATTAAATTATGATGAGGCCCAAGAAATTGCATCAATGGGTGCTAAAGTTTTGCATCCAAATTGCCTGCCACCAGTCAGAAAAGCAAATATTCCGATGGTTGTAAAATACACTTGTATGCCAGAGCACTCAGGTACTAGAATCACTAAAGATAGTGATGTTGATGCTCCACCTATAAAATCAATTCTTGTTAAACATAGTATTACCCTAATTGCGATTGATACATTAAACATGTGGCAACAGGTCGGATTTTTAGCAGATGTATTTGCAACTTTTAAACGCCACGGATTCTCAGTAGATTTACTCTCATCATCTGAATTTAACGTAACTGTATCATTAGATAACAACTCTAAATTACGTAATCGAGAAGCATTAGAAGCACTGATTGCTGATTTAAATACTTTCAGTCGCGCTAAAATTATTGAGCCTTGCTCGGCACTAAGCCTGGTTGGCCATCATATTCGTAAAGTATTACCACAATTAGGATCAACACTTGAAGTATTTGAAGATAAACAAGTTCATCTGATGTCACTTGCCTCAAATGATCTTAATTTAACTTTTGTAGTTGATGAATCTCAAGCCGAGAAGCTTTGCCAACAATTACATAATTTACTAATTGAAAATAACCCTCAAAGTTTTTACTACTCAAAAAGTTGGCATGAAGAGTTTGGGGATAATGCTAAAAGACCTTCTCCTTGGTGGGAATTAGCACGAGATAATTTATTAAAAATTGGTAAAGATAGTTCACCTTGTTATGTATACGACAGTAAAACAATTATTAAAAAAGCTCAAGATTTATTGAATTTAACAGCTATAGATCAACTTTTTTATGCGATAAAAGCTAATCCGCATGAAGGTATATTGAAAACCTTAGATGATAAAAATATAGGCTTTGAGTGTGTATCAATAAATGAACTAGAACATATTATTAAATTATTTCCATCAATTGATAAATCAAGAATTTTATTCACACCTAATTTTGCCGCTAAACATGAATATGAATTCGCTTTTAAATTAGGATGTTATGTAACAATTGATAGCCTTTATCCTTTAGAGAATTGGCCAGAACTTATGCGAGGTAAATCTATATTATTACGGATTGATCCAGGATCTGGTGCGGGTCATCATAAATATGTTTGCACTGGTGGCAATGAATCAAAATTTGGTATCACTAAAGAAAATTTAGATAAGGCTGCAAAATTAGTAAGAGATAACAATATTAAAGTTATAGGCTTACATGCTCATTCAGGCAGTGGCATTTTGTCACTAGATTTATGGCAGGAAACAGCCCTTATGTTAGCTCTTGAAATTGAGCGTTTTCCTGATGTTACAATTATTAATATTGGTGGTGGTCTAGGCGTGGTTGATAAACCAGGACAGCTATCATTAGATCTTAAAGCACTAGATGACTCATTACAGGCTGTAAAATCACGCTATAAAGGACTAAAATTATGGCTTGAGCCAGGACGATTTTTTGTGGCTGAATCTGGGGTAATCCTTGCTAAGGTTACGCAATGTAAAGAAAAAGGTAAGGTTAATTTTGTAGGCATTGAAACTGGGATGAATTCATTAATAAGGCCGGCTCTTTATGGAGCTTTTCATGAAATTGTAAATTTAAGCCGTTTCAATGAAGAAAAAACATCTTTTGCCCATGTGGTAGGACCAATTTGTGAGTCAAGCGATACTTTAGGATATGACCGCCTCTTGCCTAAAACTTTTGAAAATGACATTTTACTTATTGCTAATACCGGTGCATATGGACATTGCATGAGCTCAACATATAACCTGCGCCCGGCGGCTTTTGAAATTGTG
>CAMDMN010000212.1 GCA_945901965.1 Legionella genomosp. 1
TAACGCTGCATAATTTTAAAGATTTTAATTTTGCCCTTTTTCCTCGCTGGGGTGGGCACGCTTTGGAACTTGATAGTTTAGAGCAGCTTGAGTGGATGGGGCGCTTTTTGGGAAGAATGCATGCTGTTGGTTCATGCTCGCCATTTAAGCATCGCGCAAAATTAACGGTACAAATGTTTGGTTATGATGCCTTGCAATTATTGAATACAACTCATTTTATTCCTGATTATATCAAAGATAATTTTTTAAAATTTGCAGAGGAGGTATTGAATAAAATAGATAGGATTTTTCAATCAGTATCAACCGTTAAATATATACGTTTGCATGGTGATATACATGCGGGCAATATATTGTGGGACGAAGTAGGGCCACATATACTTGATTTTGACGATTGTATGATGGGTCCTGCCATTCAAGATTTGTGGATGTTACTTTCTGGAAGCAAAGAAGAAATGGATCTCCAGATTGATCATATATTACGTGGCTATTGTCAATTTCATGATTTCAATAGAAATGAATTACGCTTGATTGAATCTTTGCGTACATTAAGGCAGCTAAATTATGCCGCGTGGCTTGCACGCCGCTGGGAGGATCCAACCTTCCCACTAAACTTTCCTTGGTTTGATACACCTCGTTATTGGGAAGAACTGCTTAGAAATCTACATGAACAAAACGATTTGCTAAATTAACTCTTTCGTATGTAATTCTTACCAATGCCCGATATTGGGCATAGAAATCCATGGTTCTTGTTTTGGTAGAGCTTCACCTTGTTGTAATAATTCAATAGAAATATTGTCAGGCGAGCGGATAAAAGCCATGTAGCCATCGCGAGGAGGTCTGTTAATAATAACGCCTACGTTTAATAGATGCTGACATGTTTTGTAAATATTCTCGACTCCATAGGCTAAATGCCCAAAGTTTCGTCCTTCTGCATAAGGTTCTGGATCCCAATTATAAGTTAATTCAAGCAGAGGGCCATTTGCTCTTTCTACTTGCTCTTGATCCTCAGGGGCTGCTAAAAATATTAATGTAAATCGACCTTGTTCATTTTCCGTACGTTTGACTTCTACTAATCCTAATTTATTACAATAAAAATCAAGCGACTCATCTAAGTTTGATACTCTAACCATGGTATGTAAGTAGTTCATTAATATTTTTCTCCCAGGGTGGTGTTTATTTTTTTTAAGAAGGGCATTAAGCCGAATTTAATCTTATCACAAGATTACAGCACGTCATCCTGATTGCGTGTTTTTGCGCGAAGGATCTTCTGAATATTGCGCGGTTTTCTGTAAATGGAGATCCCTCGTTGCACACGGGATGACGTACGTTGCACTTGGGATGACGTACGTTGCACTTGGGATGACGTACCTTACTGCACAATAGCAGCACGTCATCCAGAGCGCGTGTTTTTGCGCGAAGGATCTTCTGAATATTGCCCAATTTTGAGTTTAATGGAGATCCCTCGTTGCACTCGGGATGACGTATCGTTGCACTCGGGATGACGTACCTTAAAGAGTTATAAAGTTTTTTTATAGTTTATTCAATAATCAGCTGCAAATTTGAATAAAATACTGTATATTAGTCAACAATTTTTTAATCAATTTTAAGAGTATAAGAGAGCCATGACTGATTTAAACCTTTATAGAAACATCGGTATCTTCGCCCACGTAGATGCTGGAAAAACTACTACTACCGAGCGTGTTCTTAAGCTTACCGGAAAAATCCATAAAATGGGCGAAGTTCACGAAGGTGAATCTACTACCGATTTCATGGTGCAGGAATCTGAGCGCGGTATTACTATTCAGTCAGCTGCTGTAAGTTGTTTCTGGAAAGGTTATCGGTTTAATATTATCGATACACCAGGACACGTTGACTTTACTGTTGAAGTATATCGTTCGCTTAAAGTACTCGATGGCGGCATTGGAGTGTTCTGTGGTTCTGGTGGTGTTGAGCCTCAGTCAGAAACTAACTGGCGTTATGCTAATAATTCAAAAGTATCTCGTTTGATTTTTGTAAACAAACTTGACCGTATTGGTGCTAATTTCCTTAAAGTAACAGAGCAAATTAGAAAAGTGTTGGGTGCAAATCCATTAATTATGACCTTGCCGATTGGTATTGAAGATGACTTTGTCGGTGTCGTAGATTTATTAACTCGTAAAGCTTATGTTTGGGATGAAACTGGACAACCAGAAAACTACACAGTTACAGATATTCCTGCTGATATGAAAGACGATGTTGAATTGCACCGTAAACAATTAATTGAAACAGCCCTTGAGATGGATGATGATTTACTTATGGCTTATATTGAAGGAGAAGAGCCTTCAATAGAAGATGTTAAGCGCTGCATTCGTAAAGGTACACTAGAATTAACTTTCTTCCCAACTTATTGTGGTTCAGCCTTTAAAAACAAAGGGATGCAACTATTACTTGACGCAGTTATTGATTATTTACCTGCTCCTCACGAAGTTAATCCACAGCCTTTGACTGACGTTGAAGGTGTGCCAAATGGTGAATTCGCTATCGTTTCGCCAAATGAGCCATTCCGTGCCTTAGCATTTAAAATTATGGATGACCGTTATGGTGCCTTAACTTTCATACGTATATATTCAGGTAAATTGAATAAAGGTGATACTATTCTTAACTCATTTACTGGTAAATCTGAACGTGTCGGCCGTATGGTTGAGATGCAGGCTAATGAGCGTAATGAATTACAAGCTGCTGAAGCCGGCGACATTATAGCTATTGTAGGCATGAAAAACGTTCGAACAGGTCAAACTCTTTGTGATCCTAAACATGAGTGCACACTTGAAGCGATGGTTTTCCCTGAGCCAGTTATTTCTATTGCTGTTTCGCCAAAAGATAAAGGCTCAAATGAAAAAATGAGTATTGCTATTGGTAAAATGGTTGCAGAAGATCCAACGTTTAGGGTAGAAACTGATATAGATTCAGGTGAAACCATTCTTCGTGGTATGGGTGAGTTACACCTTGATATTAAAGTAGACATTCTAAAGCGTACTTATGATGTTGAATTAATCGTAGGTCAGCCTCAGGTTGCTTACCGTGAAACCATAACTAAATCGATTGAAGACAGCTATACACACAAAAAACAATCGGGTGGTTCAGGTCAATACGGTAAAATTGACTATACTATTTCTCCAGGAGAGCCAAACACAGGATTTACTTTTGTTACTTCTGTTGTTGGTGGAAACGTTCCAAAAGAATATTTCCCAGCAGTCGAGAAAGGGTTCCGTTCAATGATGACTACCGGTACTTTGGCAGGTTTCCCTGTATTGGATGTTGTAGTTAATCTTTCTGACGGTGGTTTCCATCCAGTTGACTCTTCAGCAATCGCATTTGAAATCGCTGCAAAAGGCGCTTTCCGTCAATCTATACCTAAAGCTGGTCCTCAATTGCTTGAGCCAATCATGAAGGTTGATGTTTATAGTACTGAAGATAATGTAGGTGATGTTATTGGTGACTTAAACCGTCGTCGCGGCATGATCTCAGGCCAAGAGCCAAGTGCTACTGGCGTTCGTGTTAAAGCCGATGTTCCACTTGCAGAAATGTTTGGTTATATCAGCACGTTGCGCACACTTACTTCAGGTCGTGGTCAATTCTCAATGGAATTCTCTCACTACGCTCCTTGTCCAAACAATGTAGCTGAAACAGTGATTGCTAAAGAGAAAGAAAAGAAAGCTGCAGCTGCTAAGTAATAAGTAGACCGCGCGGTCGCTTATAGATACTAAAATTAAAAAAGCCCTTTAAGAGCAATCTTACAGGGCTTTTATTTTTTGTAGATTAAAAAAGTACTAACTAAATCCATCCCGCTCTATACTAGAAACAAATTTATTAATGTAACAACGACCATTAAGAATAATTAAACTCTTCTTCTCCACCATCCACTTCAGATCCGTTCTCATCCTCATATCCATCAGATAGATCATCATAATAACCAAGTCTGTTGCGAAGTAACATCGCATCCGTATCACCAAGCTCATTTAAAATTTCATCAAAATCGACATGAGCTTCCTGCGCATATTCCATAACGATAGCATCTATATCAGGCGCTTGCTCAAGGACTAGCTCCGCAAGATCATCGCACGTCAAACACTTTAAATGCATGGGATTTTTCCGGTAAAGTTCTAGTAAATCTAGAAAAGGCATATCCTGTTCTAAGATAGGTTTAGAAATATCATATCTTGTAAATTCTTCTAATTCGTCCAGTGAGCAATGAGCCAAATCATAAAATGTTACTCTACCCGATGCCAACAATTCCATTATCGATTCATCTGTAGTTA
>CAMDMN010000213.1 GCA_945901965.1 Legionella genomosp. 1
AAACTTTCAAGTGTTTTAAAATTTCGATACAGAGTATTTTTTGATGTAGACTCGGTATACAAGTTAAATTTTAAACATAAGTTATGAACAATTAGTTCACCAAGCAACCATGCCGCCAAGTTGGCGAAAGTATTACCAACCAGATTAATAGATGAGTCATTTAGATCTGTATACCGAGCCAACCCGTAATTTATTCCTCCTAAAACAGCACCTGCAATTGGCCTTGTTAATTCAACGTATCGTATTCTATAAATTTGGTATGTAAGATCCATACTTTCATCTTGTACCGCAGGTTCTGTCACATCATTTTGTTCTACTGCAGCCATATGTTACTCCCCATGGTCATGTTGAATACATTATTATCAGCTGGGATGAGCATAAATTAACACCAAATAAGATACAATAGTATGAATTTGAAAGACATTGATGCTAAAATTGCATTAATATAAATATCAATAATGAGGTAAAATTAATGCCTGATTTTATTATTAATGATGCTTTAACTTTTGTAAGCGTTATAAATGAAGGCAGTTTTGCGACTGCTGCCAAGAAACAATGTATTTCTCCCTCGGTTCTTAGTAAAAGGATTAGCCGGCTTGAGAATCAATTACAGGTACAATTAATTCAAAGAACTACCAGAAGCATGGTTTTAACCGAGAGTGGTAGGATATTTTATGAGCATTGCAAAAGAATCAACGCCGAAATTAATGAAGCCGCCACCGAATTACTTCTGCACCATAAAAATCCATCTGGATTATTACGTATAAATGCCCCAATGAGCTTTGGCCAAGTACATCTTATGCCTGCAGTCAATGATTTTATTAAACTATATCCAGACATTCAAATCGAGTTAATTTTAGGCAGTCAGTATGCTAATTTTATTCACAACGGCTTGGATTTAGCAATTTTTATTAAAGACTTACCTAATACCCATTTAATAAGATCGCGTAAAATAACTGTGCGTAGCACCGGCGTTTTTGGTGCTCCAAGTTATTTTAAACAGTATGGCATACCTAAAACCCCTTTTGATCTAATTAATCATAATTGCCTGATTTATCAATCTGAGCCAGGTAATCACTTAGGCATTGGTCAAAAATTTGAATGGCGATTTGGTAATCTAGAAGGGAAAAAAACCGTTCCAGTTTCAGGAAATTTGCGAATTAATAGTAGCCAAGCTTTAGTGAAAGCAGCCGTTGCAGGGATTGGATTAGTTAAGTTATCCAGTTTTATGGTAACTGAAGAAATAAAATGCGGTAATTTAAGATCTGTCTTAGATGATTTTTGTGAACATGATATTGATATCCAAGCGGCATATCCAAATCAACGTTATTTACCATCCAAAGTTAGAGTATTTATTGATTATCTTGTCGAACGTTTCCAATCTGAATTATACTGGAATTAAAGTACAACACATCGAGAGAAATCATGAAAAAAGCTTTAATCTACTCAACAGCAACCTGCCCATATTGTGTTCTTGCTAAACGACTTTTACAAGAAAAAGACGTGACTTACACAGAAATTCGTGTCGATTTAGATGATACGGAACGTGATAAAATGATATCTATAACTGGACGACGCACCGTACCACAAATTTTTATTGATGATCAGCATATTGGTGGTTACGATGACTTGTATGCATATTTTAATAAGGCATCTAGTTAATTTACTAAACTACGCACTAAATTTTTTTGTGACAGAACCGCAATAAAATTTCCTTACTTTAGGCATTATGCTGCCAATTTATCATCAATTACTAGTGTAATAGATACATGGGCTCTAGCCAGCATATTCACTAACATATCAATCGTAAATTTATCAATTTTACCGGTTACAAGATCACTTACACGAGGTTGAGAGACCCCCATTAATCGAGCCGCTGCTCCCTGTGTTAACTTATGCTCAGAAATATATTTTTCGATTGCCCGCATTAATGACGCACGAATTTTTAAATTTTCAGCTTCGGCATCGTCAAAACCAAGATCATCAAAAATACTTCCAGTAGTAATATGTTCTATCATTTTATTATCTCCTCTTTAATCTGATGGTATTTCTTTAAAGCGCTTCTTTGCCAGATCACGATCCTTCGTACTGGTTTGCTCTGTTTTTTTCACAAAAGAATGCAACACATAAATACCTTCAGTACGCTGTGTCAGATAAATAACACGATACTCATTTTCGCAATGAATACGTAGTTCTTTTACACCCCTACCTATAGACGTCATAGGTTTACAATCTTGGGGCTCATGCCCGCGTTGTATCTTATCCAAGTTATAACCAGCATTTTGTTTCGCGGGTTTTGAAAACAGAAGCAAGTCATCAAAACTACTACCTAACCAGAATATTTTTTTCATGGTTTAATTATATAACACTTTATATAATAATGCGATATTTTTTAAACATATTTTTAATCATATGTTACTGATTAAAGAGTATGATGTTGGGGAGCAGCGTAACAGACAAAGCGTTTAAGAGAGCATAAGGATAGGGGAAGATGCCTCAGGGTGGGAGCATCAAAGTTAAAAAATAGCACACCGTCATGTAGGGTGGCGCAAAGGAGTGCAACGACGTGCCCACCAGTAGAGCTCATCTTGTCATTATGGTGGGCACGCTGAGCTTTGCACCACCCTACTCGTGCTATTTTTAAACTTTGATGTTCTTGCCCTGGAAGATGCCTAAATTTGTCCTAAATGGCCAGTTGCATTTCGTCAATAACAGAGTAATATAAAATGATAATTATTGCTTCATAAGGATGTACTATCATGCCTTTTGTTCTAATAAATAACGTCATTTCTGAATTTAAATCTCTGCGCAAAAACTACGAGGCAGCATCTCACGTCGACCTTGATAAAGCCCAACAACCCTATGCTATTAGCTGTTTTTTTGGCGCAAAAGATGTGGATACGCGGAAAAATCAAATTGTATTTATAGAGAAATGGATTGCTATCCTAAGCAAGGATCTATCTGAAACCGGCATATTTGATTCAAGTGAAGCAAGAGAGCGCCATATCAAGGCATCTCGCCTTTTAATGGCTGTTGGTATTTATATTACCTCCCAAATTGATGGAACGTATAAAGTGCGCGGCGTTTCATCGGCTAGATTAACGCAACTTATTCATAGGGCTATGGGGATATCTAGCGTTAATATCATGGATGAAGAAACAAAGGCCTGCTGTTTATTGACCACAATGCGTTTTCTTAGTGAAGGAGATAATGCTTCATTGATTGCAGTTTTAACAGATAAAGAATGGCATGATTTTTTAATTTTTATCTCCAGTCAATGTACCTTATTAGATAAAAAATATGAGTCTCATTATCCCATAACCTCCATAACCATGCCAATATGTGCAAAGCCATTAGAGCTTCTGGGTTATTCAACAGGATTTATCCTTGGGGATGCAATTGGAAGGTCGAATGAATTTCTTCCAGCTCGATATGCTTTAACCGTAGTATTTGGCAGCTGTGTTATTGCATTTACAGGCCCCACTGCCAGTGTGGCTATAATGTTATTTGCATCAGGGCGTATTCTTGATACTTTTTGCGGAATATCATTAGCTTGGCTAATGGGAACTGTACTAAAAACGGTGGGGCAAGGGATTGGCTTTGGGATTGGCATGCCGCTTGACCTCGGTTGTAAATTACTTTACAACGCAACGAGTTCTATAGGAAGTCTTTATTCAGCTTCAAACAAGCTTACTGGTATTTCACTCATTGATGGCAGTCCTATTACAGAAGGAGTTACCATTAAACTCGAAAAATTAGATAGTGAATTTGAAATATTATCTAGTAGTGATGCCCCTGACCCCGCAACACTTGCAGAGGATGATAACGAGGGTGCAATAACTGTAACTATAAATGGACAAAGCAGTCGATTCGCGTATTCAGGCGATAGATCTTTTGATATGAGAGAATTGGAAGATTGGATGACGATACAATCTAGAAGATCCTCCTCTTCAGATCCAACGTTATTATCAACTTCAATAAATGAATTGAATTCATCTACTCGAGCTTATTCCTGCAGCCCATAGAATAATAAGCGTTCTCTGGGCATCAATTATGATCATTTATTATGCATGAAAACTAATTTGTGTTAAAATATCATGCTGTATTTATCATAAAAACTCAATATGAATAAAATTATTTTGCTTAACCATATTAATTCTGATGGAATTGGCGATTTTTATCATTTTTTAGATATTTATAAGGCTTTAACTACTTTAGAAAAAAGCCGTGATTTTGAGTTTATTTCGGTAATTTGTTGCAAAGATCCACTAGTGATT
>CAMDMN010000214.1 GCA_945901965.1 Legionella genomosp. 1
CCAAATTAGTTTAGATGCTCTATATACCGAATTATCTAAACACCCTGATACAAAAATGGTACTTTAATAGTGATTAATATTCGTTATCTTGGACTTAAACCGTATCATGAGGTTTTGCATGATATGAAAGAATTCACTATAAATAGAGATAAAGACTCACCTGATGAGTTATGGCTACTTGAGCATCCCCAAGTATACACACAAGGTCAAGCAGGGAAAAAAGAACATATTTTAAATACCAATGATATCCCAATTATTCAATCAGATAGAGGTGGCCAAATAACCTATCATGGGCCAGGGCAATTAGTTGCTTATGTACTTATGGATATACGTAGACGTAATTTAGGGATAAGAACATTAGTCTCTAAACTTGAACATCTAATTATATCTCTTCTTAAAAATTATAATATTAATGCAGAATCTCATTGTGGTGCTCCTGGAGTTTATGTTAAGAATAAGAAGATTGCATCAATTGGTTTAAGAGTAAAAAATGGGTGTACCTACCATGGGATTTCATTAAATATAGCGATGGATTTAAATCCTTTTTTAGATATTAATCCTTGTGGATATGTAAAACTTGAAATGACACAAATGATAGATTATAGAAGTGAAATATCTGTAGATGAGGTTAAACAGCCATTCGTAGATGAATTTTTACGTACATTTAGCGAACTAACCATCTCATAATGAGAAATTATGCATTTATTTACTAATTATATTGAACCACTTACAGTTTGGCTTTATGACCATTCATATTGGGCTTTATTTTTTACATTTTTAATATCATTTATAGAATCACTTGCTATTGTTGGAAGTTTTATTCCAGGCACAATTGCCATGACTGCTATTGGTATACTTGCCGGCACTGGAGTTATGCGTATTGATTTGACTTATTTAGCTTCAATGCTTGGCGCTATTATAGGAGATAATACAAGCTACTCTTTAGGTTATTTTTTTAGTGATAGTTTAAATAATATTTGGCCATTTAATCGTTACCCCAAATGGCTTAAATTTGGTAAAGAATATTTTGAAAAATATGGCGCTAGATCTATTGTAATTGGAAGATTTTTTGGGCCAACACGTTCAATTATACCTTTAATTGCCGGTATGATGCATATGAAAAAGTGGCATTTTTTATTGGCAAATGTAATTTCTGCTATTTTTTGGGCATTTATAAATGTAACTCCTGGTATATTGATTGGTGCTGCTAGCGATGAATTATCTACAGAATCTGCTACTTACCTTTTTATCTTAATTATTATTATATTATTTATATTTTGGTTATCTGGTCTACTTATAAAATGGTTAATTATCCATGCAAATACCTATTTACATGCAAATCTTAATAATTTTTGGATTAAGCTAAATAACACCCCTAAAATATCTTTTTTCACCAAAAAATTAACCCCAAATTATGAAGTAAATCACTTCCAAACCGCATCGTTATTTATTTTATTTAAACTACTCTCACTTTTAGCGCTTATTACTGTAATTTTAGTGTTACAAGAAACATGGATAACCACAATTGATAAGCATTTATATCTATTCTTCCAAAGCTTACGTACAGATGCATTTGATGTTTTTTTTACAATTATAAGCCTGAGTATTAGTCAAATTCCAATTTTCATACTATTTTTATCTATTATGATTTTAGCAATTTATAATAACGATTGGCGTAAATTGCTTTATTGGCTTAGTCTTGCAATATTAAATGGCATAATAATTTTAGTAATTACAAATATAGTCACTCTCCCACTGATTTATACTCAAACAAGAGAGATAATAAAACCATTTTTTCCTGATCTTGATTTAACCTTTGCATCATCATTATTAGGTTTTTTAATTTTTTACTTAACTAATAATTACCAAACTATTTTAATAGTGATCGTACGTATTTTTCTAATGTTATTATTATTATTAAAAGGAATTGCCCTAATTTATTTAGGCGACAACTGGTTTATTAGTATATTAGCCTCATATTTCTTTGGCTTATCGAGTTGTATTTATATCTGGTTATTATTTCGCCTACAAAAACCTACAAATATACAAACTAACCTGCCGATTATATTATCTTTTTTAATTTTCATTTTTGCGGCCTTAATTACAACTTGCATTTATTTCAAACAAACGCTTCTTGCTCATAATCATGATATTGCTCAATATGAACTAGCAGATAAAACATGGTGGACGCAAGATAAGCCACTATTACCTATTTATAGTATTAATCGCATAGGAAAACCTGGTGGGATATTAAACGTACAATACGATGGATCATTAGCTAAACTAAAAGGTGAATTAGAAAAATCCGGCTGGAAAGAACAAAAATCTACATTTATATATTCACTAATCACCTATACAAATGGTAAAAGTTACAGCAAGAGGCTGCCATTATTAGCAGAGCTTTATCAAAATAAAAAGCCTAAATTAATAATGACTAATAAGCTAAAAATTTCTAATAAGCTTTTAGTTTTCCGCTTATGGCAATCTAACTATAGTACTCAATCAAATCTAAGCCCTATATGGATTGGATCTATATGTGAAATAGGTGAATTAAAATTAATTGAAACACAAAAGACAGAAAATCAAATACCGTTACACCACTATATAATGCAATCTTTACATGGCTTTTCATTTAACGAAATTAATATTGATAATAAATTTCTTAAAATTCTATCAATACCTAAGCCAATGACATTGTTACTTATAAAAAATACTGACATGGAATAGTTAATTAAAGATCTATTTAGATCTAGATCAATACCAACTTAGGTGTAATACTAATATTTAATAAAGTAAAACTTCTGTTGACAATAATTCTAAAGGATATCTGCAATGGCTCTACTTTCAGGCTCACTTTACTACCTAATGCTAATGGCATCTGGTATATTTCTTATTTTAGGGATAAAAAAAGACCGGATTAACTATATCATATCGGCTCTTTGGCTTAGCGTAATCGCCCTTTTACTACATTATCAAGCTGCTGGTGGTGAAATATTAGGAAGTTACTTTGGCTATAAAAATGCAGCTATTTATGGCTTAAATTTAATTGTAATGGTTATTACTATTATTTGTCTTTTCTTAAAAGTTCCTTTATTTCAGAACAAAAATATACGGATTATTACTACCTTAGTTGCAATAATCATAAGTCTTGGTAGCCTTATTTTAATAATTAATCTTTCAATTAATGCTTTTTTTATTGAAGATCGCCGTTTTGGCACACCTATATTGCAAGTTGCAACATTTAAAAAGAATGATTATTGTGGGTATCGATATATATTTTACAAAGTAACTACCGATGGGAAAATAAATTATATGTGCCCTGATCATTATCTGATTTTTCCATCAGTTGGAGAGCTTAATACATCTCCTGAATATGTTTTAAAAAATTTATTGCAAGATTTACAAAGTAAAAATGTAAAAAATTAATTATGACAAAAATAGATCTAGCCTTTTATAAACAGGTTAAATATTTGTCCTCTATTATGTTTTTTGTTACCATTAATTTTAATTAAATAGTACTAAAATGATTATGATTCGATTGATTTTTATCTTATTATTTTTAAACAGTCTTATATCTTACGGTATGGCACCAAAGCTAGATTGGAACCAAGCTGTAGATAAAGCAATAAATCGTTACGGGCTTCGAATGGAGCCTCAACTTATCAATTTTTTTTCTAAGGTCCATGTAAGTTATCCTCCCAAAGATATTGCGTTATTAGCTTTTAAGAAAGAGCGAGAAGTACAACTTTGGGCAAAAGATGACAAGGAAAAATGGTACTTCATTCATAAATATCCTATGACTGCCTTTAGCGGGAACCTAGGACCCAAACTTAAAGAACATGACAGGCAAATACCAGAAGGGATATATCGCTTAACCTCATTTAATCCGTTTAGCTCTATGCATTTATCAATGATGATAAATTACCCTAATAATTTTGATAAATTACAGGCAATAAAAGATGGTCGTAATAAATTAGGTAATAATATATTTCTTCATGGAAAATCTTTTTCAGTTGGTTGTCTTGCTGTAGGTGATAGTGCCATTGATCAATTATTCTTACTTGTGCATCGTGTTGGCTTGAATCATGTTCAGCTAATTATTGCGCCAAATGACTTACGCCAAGGCAAACCAGCCACCCCAACGTTTGCGCAACCAAGATGGCTGCCTGAACTATATAAAACTATTACTCAGGCACTAAATCAATTTCCAACAACTCATAAAGCTTAATTTGTAGGTTGGCCTTGGGCGTCACAATGAGAACCGTAGGGTGGG
>CAMDMN010000215.1 GCA_945901965.1 Legionella genomosp. 1
GATGCAACCCATCAGACCAACGCCTGCCAGGCATAGTACGCCCTGTATGTTCATCAACTATAACAACTTGATTAGATTGCACGATATAATCTACATCACGATTAAACATTGAATGCGCTCTTAATGCAGCATTAATATGATGCATCAGCATTATATTAGAAGCATGATATAAACTTTCGCCTTTTGCTAATAACTTAGCTTTTATAAGGAGCTCTTCAACATGCTGGTGGCCAATTTCCGTTAAATGAGTTTGTTTTTGCTTCTCATCAATTGTGTAATCACCTGGAGCTTCTTCATTTAATTGAATTTTTAACTGTGGGATTAACTGATTAATTTTAATATAAAGCTCAGAACTATCTTCTGCAGCACCAGAAATAATCAATGGCGTACGCGCTTCATCAATTAAAATAGAATCTACTTCATCAACAATAGCAAAATTTAATTCACGCTGAACTTTATCCTCAGGACTAAAAGCCATATTATCGCGCAAATAATCGAAACCAAATTCATTATTAGTCCCATAAAGAATATCAGCTTGATATGCTTTTTGCTTTTCATTATGCGGCATATCAGGATAAATAACGCCCACCGTCAAACCTAAGAAAGAAAAAATAGGCGTCATCCAATGGCTATCACGACGTGCCAAATAATCATTAACTGTAACAACATGTACGCCATAGCCGCTAATAGCATTAAGATATGCGGGCAATGTAGCTACTAATGTTTTACCTTCACCAGTACGCATCTCAGCAATATTACCTTCATGCAATACCATGCCGCCGATTAACTGCACATCAAAGTGCCTAAGCCCTAAAGTACGGATTGAAACTTCACGCACCACAGCAAATGCCTCAGGCAATAGATCATTAAGAGTTTCACCAGCTGTAAACCTTGACTTAAATTCAGCTGTTTTTTCAGCTAATTGTTTATCAGTTAGAGCTTTAATCTTAGGCTCAAAATCATTTATAGCCAATACTGTTTTTTCCATACGCCGCAACGTACGCTCATTGCGACTACCAAACATTTTCTTCAATAACGTATTAAGCATAGCCCTAATAATCCTATATCTAAATTTTAAAAACCCTTAATTTACTAGAATTTGACTTTAATTGCCATGAATAAGATCGTTATCTCATCAAATCTCATGTTCATTAGCTAGAGTAGCCTGGTTGCTCGCAACCGGGATTAAAATCTAATTGCTGGTAAATCCTGGTTGCAAGCAACCAGGCTACGTTAACTTCAAATCATCAAATATTAACGCAACTTGCCTAAATGCATCCTTATCCTTTTTTTGCTGAATATTAACAAGATTATTCTTCCATGCTTTAGCGCCAGGTAAACCATGAGCAATATTTAAAATTGGTTTTAATAAAATACTCAAAGGCACAGCTTTTTCATATTCTTCTTTTGCATATGCTATATAATTTTCTAAAATATCTGCGCGACTTTTAAGTGGAATATCGGGGTATAAATTATGATGAATTTCAGCAATAGCATATGGATTTTGACAAGCAAGTCTCCCTAGCATTACCCCATCAACTTGTTGTAAATGCGCCTTAATTTCAGCAAAATTAGATATATTGCCATTTATTACCACAGGAATTTCAGCTAGATCTCGCTTAATTTTATAAACATAATCATAATTTACCGGAGGAATAGTACGATTTTGCTTAGGGCTTAACCCTTTCAACCAAGCTTTACGTGCATGAACAATTAACTTATCACAACCTGCATCTACCAATCGATGAGCAAAAGCTGAAAAAAATTCATAACTATCTTTATCATCAATACCAATACGAGTTTTAGCCGTAACTGGTATTTTAACTGACCTTTTAATAAGAGATATACACTCCGCAACAAGCTTTGGCTCATCCATTAAACAAGCACCCATTTTTCCTGCTTGAACGCGATCACTAGGACAGCCTAAATTTAAATTAACCTCATCAAAACCTCTTTGCTCAGCCATTTGTGCACAAATAACTAATTTATCTTTATCAACCCCACCTAATTGCAAAGCTAAAGGATTTTCCATTTGATGAAAATTTAATAATGAAGGCCTATTAATTAAAGCATCTGTGGTTAGCATATCGGTATATAACAAAGCAGAAGGCGCTAACATTCGCATAAAAACCCGAAAGTGGGTATACGTCCAATCAATCATTGGGGCGATAGCGAGTGGGGAAAATAATCCTTTTTTTAATTCTTCAAATCTACTTATAGACACAAGTTTTAATCACTATTATTAAAAATGTTATTATACTCTATTTAGATGACTGTTTAAAATATAAACTAAACTACTGTTTCTTCATGGGTTATATATTATCTAAAATATCTAATTATAATATGCAAAACTACATAATCAGCGAATTTTTTTATTAATATCAGGCTCTGCTTCAATTAAATTATCTATTTTTGGTTTTTCAACTGCTGCTGCAGGTGCTGGACTAGATTTTAATGCCTCTCTTTGTTTGCGCAGAGCTTCTATAGAGGCGTCTATAAAGGACCATCTCGCTGGTGGTTTCCCCGCATCAATTTTTTTACCCATGTTATTCTCCTAATTAATAAAAAGTTAATTCTTTAAATTATTTGTAAATTTACATCGTCATAACTAAATGGCTTGATCCATCTAAATCAGGCCCTTCTTTTTTTTCAATACTATATCCCAAACTTAACAATGGACCAAAATAATCTTCCGTGCTACGAATTGGCTTATCCAAATATAATTCTTCTTCAGGTTTTGCCTTAGGATTAATATTCTCCTTTTTAATCCATTTTTGCATTTTCTCTTCATTAAAAACGACTATTTTTTTTGTTTTTAGATCAATAGTAGCAAATATTTCTAGTTCGCCAGGTTTACCATTATTGTCATACATTGTTACTTGAATATCGCTATCTTCCATTATACCATCACCTGTCAACGATTTAATAAACTCCCCAGGAACAGCTTGATGAGAACCTAATAAACCCTCAGTATGTTCATATCTACCACTTTTATCACCTCGACCGTAAGCCCACTCTAATGAAGACGAAGCCTCAGTTGAAATCGCAATAATTAATACTTGCCCGCTACGTTTACTAGCCTCAGCAATCTCACTAGCTTTTAATTTTGTTTGATCATGTAAAAAATGCGGATATTTATGCAATTCACTACCTTTCTCTTCAATAATCTTCATTACCCTTTCTTTTATAAATAATGCTTCTTCATAAGTAAATTGCGAATACCGCATTTTATCTAATGTTGGATTTAATAGAAAAGGTTTAAGCCTATCAGCATTATGATGTACTAATTCATCCCATTGAACAGGTGATGGTTTTCTATGACTCAGTACCTCTCCCAGATGTTTAAGACAAGTCCCCTTACCAGAAGCAACTCCACCCGTTGTAAAAATTGCTACACCATCTTTCTTGTCAACATAGATTAATTCAGCCAATTCACCTCTCGTACAAAGCCCTTTAATGTGCTTAGAAACATCGTCACTTATAATTTTTCTTGCTTCTTGAGTATAAATAGTTGCCAAACCTCTTTGCACACAAGCTAATTTAAGTAAAGCAGGATCACTTTTATATGGTTCATTTGCTGCAATTTCCTTATAAAATCCTTGTAATCTTGAACTATCACTTCCTTTAAAAGGAAATGCCTCTAATGAGCGACCAGCTATTAATTCTTCGAAAAAACCATTTATATCTACCTCTGCTTTTATATACAAAGCCATAGACAAAGACTTGAGTTTTTCATTATCACCATTAGAAATAAGTGATGTTTGAACCAGAGTAAATGCTCTTCCAAAGGTATCTGCTTCATCATCTACAGATTTATCAAGTTTTATTGTAGCTTGTAATTCTGCAAGTATTTCTTGTTCGATAAGCCTCTCAGGATTAAAACATACAAGATTTCTAACAAATTCTTTAGGGTAAGCTTCACTACAAGCTTGTATCGTTTTAAATTCAGAATCTCCATCTTTTGGTATAGAATTTGATAATACGGTAAAATCAGCAGGTTTAACTAAACCTTGACTAGATCTTAATCGCTGCTTAAAATCTACTGTAGAAACTAATACCCCATGACTATATGGCACAATTTTCTCCACGAGAACATTATAACATAAATATAGACCATATTATTCATTTATTGAAATTAATGGGCAAAAAATATCAAGCAAACAACCATTATTAATAAACCTATTTTAGTGTTGTATCTTGTAATTGTAGTCTGGTTGCTTGCAACCAGGATTCAAATCTAATTACTGGTAA
>CAMDMN010000216.1 GCA_945901965.1 Legionella genomosp. 1
ACTAGCGGGTTACCCACGAATGAACATTTAACATCTGCATTTTCATAAAACTTTTTTTCAAAGGGAAGGATAACTGCCATGTGATCAATACATTCTTTGATAATATTTATTCTCTTAGCTTTCCAGGCCCAAATTTGCGGACTAATATAGTAAACAATTTTAATACCTAATATAAGTTTTGCATATTTAGCTAAACGTAAATTAAACTCAGGATAATCAACTAGAACTAATAAATCAGGTTTTGTTTCTTTTAAATATTCTTTTATTTGTTTAAATGCTTTTATAAAAACATTTAAATTAACTAAAATTCCTGAAAGGCCTGTAGAGCTGCAGCTAGATAGATCGGTTAAGATCTTCACACCCTCATTTTTCATATGCACGCCGCCAATGCCAGAAAATTCTATATTGTTGTGATTTTCCTTTAAATGACGAACAAACGATGCGGCATGATGATCGCCCGAAGCTTCTCCAGCAACAATTACTATCTTTTTAATTGGTTGCATAATTTATAGATAGATTTGAATTGATTAATGCTGTAATTTTTTGTGCGGTATCGAGAGCGGCACTTCCCTCAATTCCCGTAACTAATGGAGTTTTATTATGTTCAATACAATTTATAAATTCTTTTATTTCAAGCAGTAAGGCGTCGCCTGATTCAAATACTAATTCATGTTTATTAATATCAGGAATCCCTGGAAACATTTCTCCTTCTCCTTTGGTGAAAACTGCAAATTTCTTATGTTGATAGTCAATTGTAATATAACTATCTGGTTGGAAAATACGTGTTTTTCTTTCGGTTTTAAAACTAATTCTACTAGCTGTAATATTTGCCACACATTTATTTGCAAATGTAATTCGAGCGTTAGCTATGTCAATTGATTTCGATAAAACAGGGGCACCAGATGCTTCAATATGTAAAATAGGACTTTTAACAATAGTTTGGATGATATCGATATCATGAATCATTAAATCAAGAATAACATTAACATCAGCACCTCGTGGGTTATAGGGCGCCAAACGTTGTGATTCTATGAATTTTGGTATGGTAAGGTAGTCATCTAAGGCAAGTCTCGCTGCATTAAAACGCTCTAAATGTCCAACTTGTAATTTTGCATTATGTTTTTTAGCTAAAGCTATAAGCTCATTTGCTTCATTTACTGTTTCAGTTATTGGTTTTTCTACTAAAACATGAATTCCTTCTGTTAAAAAATCACGCGCAATAGCAAAATGTGATTTAGTGGTTGAAGCAATAGATACAGCATCAACTTTGCCAAATAACTCTTTATAATTAAAACATGCAGGAACGAAAAGTTCTTTTGCGACTTGATTGCATGCATCTTCGTTAACATCACAGACAGCAACAAGATCAACATTTTCTAGTAATTTATATTTTTGTGCATGAAAACGACCAAGATAACCAACACCTATAACTGCGCATTTAATTTTATTCATAGACACAACTGATAATAATTTGTGCGTATTATTGCATTTATGCAAAATTATATCAATTACAAGTAAGTAACTCATTATCTATTAAGGATGATTGTATTCAAACTTGATAGTATTATAATTCTAGATAAAAATAACATTTAAGGTTATTTAAGTGAAAATTGTAATTAAAGTTGGTACGCAATCTATTTTAGCTCATGATGGAACTCCATTTGAGGCTATTATTATGAATTTGGTGCAACAGATCGTTAGCTTGCAAAAAGCAGGCCACCATGTTGTTTTAGTAAGTTCCGGTGCCGTTAGCTCAGGGCGAAAGGTAGCGCGTCAGTTATTAGAAAAAACTTATGGTAGTTCAATAGCGGAAAAACAACTTTTAGCATCATTAGGTCAATATGAACTTATAAATCTTTATGTTGATATGTTTAAATCACATAATATCTTGGTATCGCAATTATTACTGACAAAACAAGATTTTCATACTAGAAAGCACTATCTCA
The DNA here is from genome assembly GCA_945901965.1 of Legionella genomosp. 1. Classification (GTDB taxonomy): domain Bacteria; phylum Pseudomonadota; class Gammaproteobacteria; order Legionellales; family Legionellaceae; genus CAMDMN01. The sequence continues at coordinate 1,947 of CAMDMN010000216.1, forward strand.
ATATTGCAAGATTATTAAGAGAACTATTAGAACACAAAAACATTATTCCTATTATAAATGAGAATGACAGTGTTTCCATTGAAGAACTTATGTTTACAGATAATGATGAATTAGCAGGCCTAATTGCAGCTCAAATAAACGCAGATAAATTGATAATTTTGACTAATGTAAAAGGAGTCTATACCAAAGATCCAAAAGCTCAAGATTCTGAGTTTATTCATACTATCTCTGCAGAGGGCGATTGGCCCGAAGTATCATCTGTAAAAAGTGACTCTGGTAGAGGCGGGATGATTAGTAAATTAACAACTGCTCGTAAAATGTCTATGCTCGGTATAACAACTCATATAGTTAGTATTGAAGAAGATGCCGTAATTACCCGTTTAATTGCTGATGAAAAAATTGGTACTTTAATTGTGCCAGATAAGAAAAAATCAAATATTAAAAAATGGATTGCATATAATGCTAATAAACATCTAGGCTCAATATCAGTCAATGAATGCTTAAATGAAATATTGCTAGAGAAAAAAAGAGTAATTAGTATCTTGCCGGTAGGAGTAGTTAAATGTACTGGTGATTTTAAGAAAGGTGATTTAGTTGAGATTTTAACAATCAATGGTCAGAAAATTGGCATTGGCATAGCAAAATATGATGCAAAAAAATTGACTGAATATTTAACTCTTAAAGAAAAACCGGAGTTTATGCACTATGATCATTTACATATTTTTTAGAGGCTATATTTAATGGATGATGTTAGTGTAAAACTTAAAACTATTAAGGATGTAAGTTATAAATTAGCTACAATTGATGAAAAATTACGAGCAGAAGTTTTATTAACTCTTGCCGCATATTTGCGTTTCCATTCTTCAGAAATTATTAGAGAAAATCAAAAAGATCTTAGCTTAATGGCATTTGATGATCCTCGTTATGATAGGTTAGAGCTTAGTTTAGAGCGAATAAATTCAATTGCTGATGATGTTGAAAAAGTAGCAAGACTACCAACAGTTTTAGGTAAAACCCTTAGTGAAAAAGTTATGCCCAATGGCTTAATTATTAAAAAAATCGCAGTTCCACTCGGCGTTGTTGCAGTTATCTTTGAATCACGACCTAATGTAACTATAGATGTATTTGCATTATGTTTTAAAACAGGAAATGCATCGGTATTAAAAGGCGGTAAAGAGGCGGATTTTAGCAATAAAATTTTAGTTTCTTTAATTAAAAAAGCCCTAAATCAACATTTAGTTGATGAAAACGCTGTTTATTTACTACCTAATGATAGGTCTAGTTTAACTCAAGTTTTATCAGCCGTTGGTTTCGTTGATGTTTGTATTCCTCGCGGTGGTAAAGCTTTAATAAATTTTGTCCGTGAAAATGCTAAAGTACCTGTTATTGAAACTGGTGCTGGGATTGTTCATACATATTTTGACGTAAGCGGAGATTTATCTTTAGGTAGATTAATTATAAATAATGCAAAAACAAGGCGGGTTAGTGTTTGTAATGCTTTGGATACTTTAATTATTCATGAACAAAGTTTGGTGAATTTATTTGTACTTGTAGAATTAATGATAGAAAAAAAAGTTATTTTATATGCTGATAATGCGAGTTATAAAGTATTAAAAGATCATTATCCTAAGGAATTATTACATATTGCTAACGCTCGCGATTATGGTCAAGAATTTCTTTCTCATAAAATGGCAATTAAAACAGTTAAATCAGTAGAGGAAGCGGTTAAGCATATTAGACAATATAGTTCAGGCCACAGTGAAGCGATAATTGCTAATGATGAGCCTACTATTAATTATTTTTTAACTAATGTCGATGCTGCTGCCTTATATGTAAATACATCAACTGCATTTACTGATGGCGGACAATTTGGTTTAGGGGCTGAAATTGGCATAAGCACACAAAAATTACATGCCAGGGGACCTATGGGATTAGATGCCTTAACTAGTTATAAATGGGTGATTCTTGGTGATGGGCAAATAAGAGAATAAAACTGTTAGGTAATACGATAATGCGGAATCTGCCCTTATTGATATTTGGTATGGGGTTACAACATGGCTCAGCTAAAGTAGCCCGTAAGGAGCGCAGCGGATTACGGGTATCATTAGTTAGTGGCTGCCCCGTAATCCGCTGCGCTGCATCAAGGCTAGTGTGCCACGAATGCGAATCGCAATTCACCAGCGAAGAGCAATGCTGCACAAATGATGAGGGAAGGCCCCTCGCGATCGATAAGCAGGTATAGGTCGCAAACTACCTTAAGCGGCTGTGATCAAAAGTCACGGTCGTGAGCGTT
>CAMDMN010000217.1 GCA_945901965.1 Legionella genomosp. 1
GTTACCATTAAAATAATTATTCTCTTTTAACATAGTCCCAAAAACTATGATTTCGTCATCAGCTAAGGTTTGGCTTAATCGCAGTTCCATCGAACAAGCCTTTATCTTCTAAATCATCGCCTAGTAAAATTTGTTTTATATCAAGCAATCTTCGTGTGAAAACTGTTTGTGTCGCAATCGGTTCTTGTCTAGGTTGATGAGTTATTTCTATAGGTCTATTTGTTTCTTCTTGCGCTTCTCTAGCCGCAGGTGAGCTATTATTTAAAGAAAATATCCGCTTAAATAAATTGGTTACGGCTTTAATAATTGCTTCAACTAAACGCGCTAACCAGCCTTGCTTAATTATTTCAATATGTTCGGGTGTATTGCTGATTGTTACTGCAGCTTTGGTTTCTATTGGAATAATTTCATCAATTGTTATATGTGCATTAATATCTACAGCAATTTTGTCAGCTCTTTCAAAATATTCAGCGCATCTTGTGCGAAAATCTTTTATAGCAGCATCCAATTCACGGGGTTGTAAATAAAAGCTTAGATTGCCAATGAACATTATTCTTTCATCATTTAAATCAGGAAATAATGTTTTGGCATCTGCAGATTCATTTGTGATTTCTTCAAGTTTCTTAAAAGTACGTTCTGTTTCTTCTTGTAGTGTTAATATCTGTGCATCAAATCTCAGGCGCCTCTGTCCCATTTCAAAAAATCCTACACTTGCTGCATCAGCCCTAGCTTTTTCTGCGGCGATACCATCGGCTTCTATTTTTGCAATTTTTCCTAACTCTGTTTTTGCCGAACTATTTTTTAAGTTTAACGCGGCAAGAAAATCATCAACATTTGCAGGAGTTTTAAGGATGGCTCCAAATAATTGAGATAGGGTCTTAGTAAGAGGAGTGGAATGAGAGGCTTCATTTCTAGCAAGCCAATCGGCTACTGTTCTTGTTGCAGGCAATGAAAGAAGTCCATCAATCATACTTTGGAGCTCATCTTGATTTAATTCGCAAAGGCCAAGGAGATCGGGTGAATATGAAGCAAACCTAAATTCTCTTTGTTGTTGTCGTCCGAATTCAAATACACTAGCTTCAATTGAACTTTGCACTGCAATTTGGGCAATAATTCCTTGCATGGTCTGTAAAACAACGCTTATATCATTATAATCTGGGGCATTATTTTCCCTTTTCCATCGCTCCCATTGAGATGGATCTTTAACCGCTGGCCATAATGATCCAATTAGTTCTTTTTCATATGCGCTAGCGTCGCGATGAAATCTTTCCGCTTGATATTGCTTAGTGGTCGTTATTTCTGTTGCATAAGGACTCGCTTGAAATAAGCGTTCATCTAGCCTTTTTAACATAATAAATGATTCAAAAACTCGATTGTTTTGCGTATCATGAATTAAGGTTTTATCTAATATACTATTGGTCATTTCATATGAAGTTACTACTTGTAATTCAAGAATATTTTGAATTAATTCTTGAACGCAATGGCATCTGCTCTTCATGTCAGAAATAAACTGTGGTTTAAGAAGAAACCATACGGCATTATTCCATTTATCAACATCGGCCTCTAATTTAATTGTATGGACATTTTGATATTTACTTCCACCATGCTTATATTCGTCAGGTACATATGATTTATTACCTGGACCATGGAAATCGTTCATCCCTTGAAGCAAAATACGTTCTAAATCACCATAGTTAGGATTTTGTGATTTTTGAGAGAATAGCATGATGAATCCCTATTTTTTAAGTAACATATTATATTGTATAAAAAAACTACAGCAGCGTCAAATTTAATCCCGGATCATCGAGTATCAGTTATTAACATCTTTGTGCTATGCTATCATTCACAAATTATAAGAAAATTTTGTTAAAGAAAAGCTATGAATAAGATTTACGATGTAATTGTTGTTGGTGGCGGTGTTGTTGGCCTTAGTGCAGCAATTGCTATGGCTAAGCGTAATTTTAGAGTGGCCATTATTGATGCATCTTCGTTAACTGTCGATACATCTAAGTTAGACCCACGAGTTTATGCGATTAATAAAAAATCCGAAAATTTATTAGAAAAATTAAATGTAATGAATTTAATAGATAAAACTCGCCTTTCTCCATATCAACATATGCATGTTTGGGATGCAGCATCTAATGCTTATATTGATTTTGATGCACGTATGGTGGGCTCAACGCACTTAGGCACTATTATTGAGGAGTCGGTAATAAAAGCCGCGTTGCTGTTACAAATGTCAAAGCACGATATTGCAATCTTTCCTAATTCTTCTGTGGCAAAGGTTGAGACTTTAGATGATCGTATTCATCTAACTGATATTAATAACAAAACGTATGATGCAAAGTTAATGATTGTTGCTGATGGTGCATCTTCTTCTACACGACAATTATTAGGGGTAGAACTTAATAGTTGGTCTTATCATCAAAAAGCAATTGTGACGCTTATTCGAACAAAATTACCTCATAATCAAACAGCATATCAAGTTTTTAATGAAGATGGTCCGCTCGCATTTTTGCCCCTTGCTGACCCTAATTTATGTTCTATAGTCTGGTCAACTACTCCTAATAAGGTTGATTATTTGATGAAGTTATCAAATGAAAAATTTAGCTTAAAATTAAAAGAGGCTTTTGCTGGAAAGTTAGGTGATTGTGAGGTGGTTGATAGACTTCATCAATTTCCTTTACAGATGAGGCATGCTAAAGCATATAGTGGTCATCGTTGGTTATTAATGGGGGATGCAGCTCATGCCATTCATCCATTAGCGGGTCTCGGTCTTAATGTTGGTTTAAATGATTTGGACACTTGGCTTAATTTGGTTGATAACGATAAGACAAAAATCTTTAGTAATAAAACTCTTGGCGCATATCAAAGGCAGCGTAAAGTTGCTGTGTGGAAAATGATTGCGTTAATGGATGGTCTTAAAGCTATATTTGCAAATCCTATCCCACCATTTAAATTTTTGCGTGGCTTAGGTTTAAGTGCAACTAATAATTTCTTGCCACTGAAGCGCTGGTTTATAGAACAGGCGGGAAATTAAAAATAGTATTTGGGATGTATATTCTTATATAATCTTCCTGAAATATCTAGGAGTTTTCTTAATGAAATTATTGTCGTGTATTGTAATATCTTTAATATTTAGTTCAGTTTCCATGGCGGGGGCGGTTAAAGTTGTTGGTACGGTTGATTTACCTATCGCACCAACTAATAATTTTTCTAAAATTAAAGCAAATCAGGCAGAAACAAAGCATATTCAATTATTAAAAATCGAGCTATCAGAAAAAGCTAAAGCAACGCTTGTTAAAAAGGCAGTAACTTCTTCAACGCAATCTAATTTATTCTCCGTTAATTCTTCTAAAAAAATCGAACTTGGCATGGGAACAGTACCTGTCCTTGATCAGGGTAATTATGGTTCTTGCGCTACTTTCGCTAATACTGCGGCTGTTGATGCTGCAATAAATAAAGGTGATTATGTTAGTCAATTATGTCAGCTGCAATTAGGTCGCTCTTTAGAAGAAAATGGATATAACCCAAGTGGTTGGGAAGGTTCATTAGGAGGTATTGTTTTAAATCAAATGATGAGCTTTGGAATTGTTAATAAATCACAGCAGCGGGCCGTTGGTTGCGGTGGGCTGAAGGATTATCCATATTGGGTAACAACTATTGGACGAGAGATGAGCCCTGAAGAGTATCATGCAATTAGTGAGTCGATGGATTCTCATTCTATTGCTTGGTCATCTATTGTTGATGCTTATCAGATCCTTATAGATGGAGCTAATATGGATGATGTTATTAAAGCGACTAAGGCATCTTTGCAAGCAGGAGATAGGTTAACTTTAGGGGTACTACTTCCTGCATTTGAAAAAGGCATCGCAGGGGCTGTAGGTAAGCATCATCAAGTAAATGATACTTGGATGTTAACGCCAGAAATAATCGCCGCAATGACAGCAGAAGACTATTTACCAGGGCATGAATTGGTTATCACAGGCTATGATGATGCTGCGGTTGCAATAGATGAACAAGGTAATGAATCTAAAGGTTTATTTACCTTACGAAATTCTTGGGGTGGTAATGTTGGCGACAAAGGTAATTTTTACATTTCTTATGATTATTTTAAGGCGCTAGCGTTGGAAGTGCAGCGTATTAGATCTAAGCTTTTAGAGTAGATAATGTCGGTGGGCACGCTATCGCTTTGCCCACCCTACTTAGCTCCCTTATTTAAATACATG
>CAMDMN010000218.1 GCA_945901965.1 Legionella genomosp. 1
AAAATAGCACGCGTAGGGTGGCGCAAAGCGCAGCGTGCCCACCATAATGACAAGATGAGCTCGACTGGTGGGCACGTCGTTGCACTCCTTTGCGCCACCCTACATGACGGTGTGCTATTTTTAAACTTTGATGTTCCCGCCCTGCCCAGTTTAAAAAAACTAGCTTAATCAAAATGATAGTGTATTATAGCCTATCAAATTTTATGACCGCCATTACTTGAAAAATCCACAATTTTTTTATCAGCAATAAAAAATTAGATATATTAAGTTTTAGGATTAATATGTATTTTACAGTTAAAACTAAATTCATATTTGCAGTTTTGATAAGCTTAATTTGGCTTATTTTTTCTGCATGGCTTTCTATTCCATGGATCAAAGATTTATCAAGATTCATCACTATAATTCCCGCTTTAATTATTGTTACCTCAATTGCCCTAATACCTGGGTTTATGTATATGTTTTTAACTATTAGTTATCTTGTTGATAATAGAAAAACAAGGCCTTTTAATGGAAAATATCCAGGGGTTTCGATACTAATAGCCGCATATAATGAAGAGAAATGTATAGTTCCAACTCTTGTTTCAATAATTAAGCAAGATTATGAGGGTGAAATCCAAGTTTTGCTATTAGATGATGGCTCTGTTGATAAGACGATTAAAAACGCTGAATCAGTTAAAATGCCAAATTTACAAATAGTTCCAGCAAATCATGCTGGAAAAGCTGCTGCATTAAATTATGGTTTAACTTTTGCTAATAACGAATTAATTATTACTATTGATGCAGATACTTTCCTTTTAGCATCAGCAATAAGAGAAATTGTTGATAAATATTTAGCAGGACCTAAAGGAACAATTGCTGTTGCTGGAGGAATTTATGCCAAAAACTCTCGTAAAAATTGGATCACAAAAATTCAAGAATGGGACTATTTTCATGCAATCGCTGTCATTAAAAGGACGCAAAGTTTATTTCAAGGAACATTAGTCGCGCAAGGGGCTTTTTCTATTTATAAAAAATCGGCTCTTATAGAAATTGGTGGGTGGCCACATACCGTAGGTGAAGACATAGTTTTAACTTGGTCTTTATTGGCTAAGGGATATCGAATTGATTTTGCAGAAAATGCCATTGCATTTACCGATGTCCCTGATACTTATCGTCAATTTTTTTACCAAAGAAGTCGTTGGGCAAGAGGGCTAATAGAAGCTTTTCGCCATTGCCCACGAATCCTTTTGACAAGGCGGTTATCTACTTTTTATGTTTATTGGAATTTATGCTTTATTTTGATTGATTTTGTATTTTGTTTTGCATTTATTCCTGGGGTAATAGCCGCATTCATGGGCTATTATTTTATCGCAGGTCCTATGACTTTAGCAGTTTTACCCTTAGGTCTTTTAAATAATGTTCTTTTTTTTAAAGGGCAGCGTCGTTTATTTAAAAAATTAAATTTAAAGGTTAGAAGAAATATAGTAGGTTTTATAGTTTATTTTTTACTCTACCAAGTGTTTATGAATCCCGCAGTAATTCATGGCTATCTAACTGAGTTTGCGAAATTAAATCGGGGGTGGGGGACTAAATGAATAAGAAAATTATCATTTTTATTTTTGTCTCATTAGTATGTATCCACAAAATTGATGCTGAGTCTTTGCATAATTACTCAAAAGAATATACTAAAGCCGTAACTCTGATGCGAAATGGTCGATATAATGAAGCAATTGCGATCCTCGTGCCTTTAACAAAGACCAATGAAAATTATCACCTTTTTCTTTCTCTTGGTGATGCTCATGCATCTATTAATCAACCTAAAAAAGCGATTTATTATTATAAAATAGTCTATCGTAAAGCTAAAAAATCAGGTGATAATCTCTTTATTCGCGTTGCACGTTTTAAAATTGCTAAATTACAATTATGGCTGGGGCAAATTGAAGATGCGAGTAGTTCATATAAAGAATTGCTGGCAATGAAATTACCAAAAGATGACATTAAAATTGCTGAAAATGGCTTAAAAGAAATTAATAGTTTTAAAGTTAAAAAAATCGCTGAAGAAAAACACAATTTATACGAATCTAACATACAAAAAGCCCGTAATTTCCTAGTCGCATCTAATGGTAAAATGGCTTTTGAAACCATCAGAATTTACTTAAAAACCACAAGTGATTTTCGAGTATATATGATTGCTGCTGGATATATGGCAATGACAGAGCATCCCGAAAAAGCGCTATTTTTTTATGAAAAAGCCTTACAATATGCAAATTCTGATGAAGAAAAAACTAGTGCATTATATAACATTGCAAGAATGCAATTTTGGCTTTCTAATTATGTTCGAGCTGAGAAAACATTTCGCTTATTATTAAAGTATAATTTAACGCCAAACGAGAAAGAGTTAGCACTTGCAGGTATAGTAAAAAGCCTAGCTTATTATGATAGGCCTAGAAAGGCATATAAGACCATACCTAAAGATTTAATTTTTACAACACCTGAATTAACCATTGCAGCAGCTCAAGCGGCATCATGGTCAAATTGGGCAGATATTACTAAATCTATCTTAACAAGTTATCAACCTATTACTAATAATATTAACCCTAATACATCACTTAGTAGCGATTTAAAAGATTTACAGTGGCAAACAAAGCTTGCAACTTCTAAAGGCGTAATAACGCCATCTATTTTTTCCTCTCACGACTCAGAAAATTTCAATAAAACTAGGACCATGCTTGATTACTCTCGGTTCTGGAGCCAATTAACGCAAACGTCAGTCGGTATTGATTATATTAATTACACTCAATTTAGCCCTAATAAACTTCATGCAAAAGGATTTTATATAGGTCAAACCATACGCCCAACGAGGGATGTAATTTTACGTGGGCAAATTGAACCTACTGAATATAAAAATCTATCCGATTTTGATCACAGTTTGTGGGTGCCTTTTCTATGGAATGCAAGTGCTGCTTACACCCCAAATGATTATGTTACCCTTCGTTTTGCCGCTGTAAAAGAAGTCATTGAGACTTTTGGTGCCTTTGATAATAAAATAACCGATAATCAGTACGCAGGTTCTCTTTCCTTAAATCCTATTCCATATGTTAATTTAAATGGTTCTTATTCTTTATTAAAAATGAGCGATAATAATGAGAGAAATACCTATAATTTATCAGCAACGGTAAATGTATTACCTGATTATGGTCTAAGTGCCACAGGTATGATAAGAGGCTTCAACGATAAATTTACCTCGCCTTATTATTTTAGCCCTTATAAATATTCGGCTGATACAATCATGCTAAAATTCGGACGCAAATTAGGACCTACTTGGCATTATTATCTAGATGGAGGACTTGGTCGCCAATATATAACTCGTCAAGCAGACTCACCAACAGCCTCAAGCCCTACTTATCAATTTGGTTTAGGTATTACTGGTCCTATTAATTCATGGCTAGTATTTAATGCTTATTATGCCGATATTCATCAAGCATCGGCATTTTTAGATTCAAATAATTATCATTATCAATATGGCGGAATTAGCCTTAATTTTATGTTGCCAATATAATATTTAGATATAAAAAATACTGCGGCTTAGCTGCAGTATTGTAGTCTGGTTGCTTGCAACCGGGGAATCCTGGTCACAGGCAACTAGGCTACTCTTAGCAGCAGTTAGTGTTTAGTTACAAACTTGCCTTAATACACATGACCCATTAGAGTAACATTGTCTTACGTTGTAGCATGATGGGGCATAATATCCGCCGATTAGAGGGGCTGCAATTATAGCACCACCCCAGCCGCCGCCACCCCAGCCACCACCGCGATAGCCGTTATTCCAGCCGCCACCGTGCCAACCACCGCCATGCCAGCCGCCTCCACCGCCATGCCAACCGCCTCCACCGCCATGCCAACCGCCTCCTCCTCCATGGCCGCCGCCGCCACCATGGGCGCTAACTGCTGTGCAGGTAAATAGTGTTAGTACTAAAACTAAAGAGCACGATAGAATCTTGCTAATTTTATGCGCGTTCATAATAAGTTCCTTCTAAAATTAACAGTCTTTAGCACCCGAAATAAAAAGAGCACTTTGATTAAATTATAGACTATTTTTGCGGTTTTGTGGGGGGGAACGTAATTTACGCAGCATATCATTACCCACAAGTATGACTAGTTCGTGTAGCCTTGATGCAGCACAGCGTAATCAAGGTTTATTTAAACGCAAAAA
>CAMDMN010000219.1 GCA_945901965.1 Legionella genomosp. 1
AGGACCAATAATGGTTACAATCGGATAATATTTCATCATTTCCTGTAATTCTGTTGCTAGTTTTCTTTCAAACACAAAATACTTAATAATAAATATACATGAAATTATTATAGCTCAAATATAATATCTATACAAATCCACAGTTCAACTTCGGATTTGTATGAGTTTTGTTGATTTTCTTTTATTTAATTCCAAATGCTAATATAATGAATATATGAATAAATCAGAACTAGCTATTGGTGTATTTGACTCAGGGATGGGTGGTTTGACTGTTTTGCGCTCTTTGCGTAAGACTTTGCCGCAGGAGTCATTTATCTATTTAGGTGATACCGCACGTTTGCCTTATGGTACTAAAAGCCCAGAGACAGTAAAACTTTATGCTGTGCAAATGGCGAAAATTTTAGTCGAGCGGCGGATTAAGGCTTTAGTTATTGCTTGTAATACAGCAACTAGCGCCGCATTATCACATTTAAAAGAATTGCTGCCTGATATGCCAGTTTTAGGCGTGATTTCCCCAGGAGCATCAGCTGCTGTCCTTGCTACCAAAAGTGGGCGAATTGCCGTATTAGCTACTGAAACTACAATAGCTGGCAATATGTATCAACGCCTTATTACTGAAAGCCTACCTAATGCTTTAATAAGTGCTCGAGCTTGTAGTTTGTTGGTTGCCTTAGCTGAAGAAGGCATGGTTGATAATGAAATCGCTCGGACTACTTTAGAGCATTATCTTAAAAATTTAATTGATGTAGATACAATCCTCCTAGGATGCACCCATTTTCCTGTGTTTAAACCATTATTAAAAGAAATTTTACCAAATGGAATTGCAATAGTTGATTCAGCCGATGCCACAGCTTTAGCTTTGCAAAAATTACTAAGCAAAGGAAACATTCTAAATACCATGAAATCAAATAGCAGATCATCACACTATTTGGTAACTGACTCAGTAACTCGCTTCCAAAAAGTCGGCGAAATCTTCTTAAATGAAACCTTAGCAGCGGCTGATATTGAGCTGATTGATTTATAACTTGGTAGGTTATGGGTAATGATAAGGGTCCAACCTATAAACAATTAAATCATTATTTTTGATTATGCTGATCTAATAATCTATTAATTTGCCCCACTAAATAAAATGGTAGAGATAATAATTTATAATTTGCAGTCTCATTTATTAATGTTCCTAAATTAATGTCAACAATGCTTGGTAATTCAGAATTAATACGAATAGCAATCGGCAATTTTTTTAATGCCATAAACAGATGTAATGATTTTAAATGGCCGGAGCTCCCCGCTTTAACTTCAATAGGTACAATATTAGTTTGATGTTGAATAATATAATCAACTTCCGCTGAAGATTTATTCTCTTCTCTAAACCAATAGTAAAGAAGTGGTTCCATACAAGCCGGGGTGATTGTTCGCAATAATTGACCAGTTACTTGCTCTGCAATTGCGCCATTATTAATAAGCAAAATATCTTGGCTATTCATTAATTGATTTAGCCTTAAACCTAATAAATTATTGGCTAATCCTATATCTAATAGGATCATTTTAAAATGGTTTTTCTTCGGTTCAGATCCTATAGGAATGCCATTAGCAGCACATGCAGATACTTTAGAGCATAGCTTTGCTTTTGTTAATAAATCCAACGCTTGTTTAAGCGGCGCTGATTGAACATCTTTATTAACATGACTATAAATAAATTTCTTGCCCAATAAGTTAGGTATAGCTATTAATACATCCTCTAAACGAGATATATTTAATTTCCCGGAATATTTATGAAAATCATCACGATAAGTAGCCATAAGGTTGTGATGAATATATCCGATTTTTTCTAATGATTTATGTTCAATCCATGATGCTACAGCTGCGGGAAGTCCTCCTACAAGTAAATAGTCTTTAAATAACATCATTAATTGTTCATGCATTGGCTGAGGTAAATGTTGTAACTCTGTAAAATACAATGAGTTTAAAAAATCATATAATTTATCTTTTTCTAAAGCTAATAAAAATTCCTCAAATGAAAGTGGCTCAAGATGCAAATACTCAATTCGACCTACAGGCATGCTGAAGGGATAATTTGCCAATGTAAATTCTAGTAATGAACCAGCCGCAATAACCGGTAGTTGCGGCAAATCTTCAAAAAACCATCGCAGCTTACTAATAAGCTCTGGAGCGGCCTGGATTTCGTCTAAAAATAAAAGGCTTTTTTGAGGGTCAAATGTACACTGAAATGCTGCCTCAAGATAACGCAATACGACATGTGGGTCATTATTTATAAAATATTGTTTATATTCCGGGTTTTTTTCAAAATTAAGTTCAATCAATTGTAAATTATTTACTTTCGCCACATGGCGGACTAACCATGTCTTTCCTACCTGACGAGCTCCTCTAACCACTAGTGGCTTGCGTGATGTTGAGTGAAGCCAACCCAGAAGAAATGGCATTACTGATCGTTTCATTATCGAGCCTATTTTGAAGTTTATAATTATAATATAGGTAAAAACAATTTGTATGTCAACAAAATACTGGGTAAATATAGTGTTGATGTCAATATATTTAGGGGATTAATTCTTGATGGCAGGGGAGTTTCAGCTTCTTTTACTGTCATTAGATTGCTTTGCATGCGTTCGCAAAGTCGTAAGGCTAGTGCCATTGCCCCAGGGCCCAACTACGAAGATCTTTCCTGCTTAATCAATTCATTCATCTTTAGGTGGGCGGTTCATTAAATTTGCTACTGCGTGTTTTGGTGTGATTTTTCCTTGTAATAATGCATTTACTTCTTCACAGATTGGCATTTCTACTTGATTCTCTGCTGCAATTGCACATACTTGAGCTGCATTGTATTTACCCTCTACTACTTGGCCAATATGACTTTCTGCAGTAGTTATATCCTCACCTTGGCCTAGTTTTAAGCCAAAGCGGCGATTGCGGGATTGATCATCTGTACAAGTTAATACTAAATCGCCAATACCTGCTAAGCCCATAAATGTCTCTTGGCGAGCGCCTAATTTAAGACCTAATCTACTCATCTCAGCAAGTCCTCTGGTAATGAGAGCGGCTTTCGCATTAGCACCAAAATTTAAGCCATCACTGATGCCACAAGCAATCGCTAAAACATTTTTAACCGCTCCACACAATTGAACACCTTTATAATCATCAGTTAAATATACTCGTATATTTTTATGATGAAAAAGATTATGTAAGGTCTTTAGATATTGTTGATTATTCCCCGCTATTACTAAGGCTGTTGGTAAAAATTTGGCAACTTCTTTGGCAAATGATGGACCTGAAATAATTGCAATTGGAAATGACTCACCCCATTTTCTAGCTACTAATTCGCTTAAGAGTAGATTAAACTTTGGATCAATTCCTTTAGTTAACCAGGCTATTGCCTTTGGTTTATCTTTAAGACGTTCTAGTATCGATGCAAAGGCATGAGAAGGAACTGCAATAATAATTTGGGATGCATCTTGTACGCACTCTGAAAGTTCGGCTACAGGTATCAGTGTTTTTGGAAAAGGTGAGTTAGGTAAATATTGTTGATTACAGCCATCTTTAATCATTTCATTAATCTGTGCTTTATCATGTCCCCAAAGCAATACTTTATGGCCACAATTAGCTAAATGAATGGCAACAGCTGTTCCCCATGAACCAGATCCCAATATAGCTATAGTAGGTGTTTTCATGGTTATTATGATCCTAAATTAATTATAATTTTTTTATTAGTATACCTTTTTTGTGGTGTTGGGCAAAATTATCATGGATTATGGTTTATTCTTAAGCATCCCTTAATGATTTATGTGTAACATGGGCAATTGTTTAACTATTAAATTGTGAGATATCATTATGAAAATAAAGCAAGAAGTGCTGCCACCAATACTTCCACCACCTTCAAGTCCAGCAAGACGACAGCTATCTGCACAGTATGTAGATCCTACAGGTAAATTGACAGCTGATGATCCTGAATCTTTTTTGGGCCATGAACGTGAAATACGAGAAGAGGCTGTAGTAAGGGATTTGCCTAGAACAGGTTATGCTTTAGCGATTATTGAGCGCCAAAATTATTTTTTTCAGCCTAATCATGCGCTGCCGGCTCCACAAGAAGAAGCGGTTCGTATTCACGCTCCAAGATCTTAATCCTCGACACGGCAATCTTTAATA
>CAMDMN010000220.1 GCA_945901965.1 Legionella genomosp. 1
TCACCAGGTATTTACTGAAGTACGCTTATATAAAGACTAATTAATTTCTTTCATTACACGAGCAGTAACATCTAATTTCTCTATGCTGAAAGGAGCTGCGTCTTTTTGAAGAACAACATCAAATTTATCGCTTTCTGCTACTTTTGCAATGGCACCACGGATTTTATTGTAAAACTGTTCCATAGCTTCATTGTGAGCTGTACTCAACTCTTGTTGGTACTGTTGACCTTCACGCTCAAATTGTTGTTGTGTTGTAACAATTTTCTTTTCTAAATCTTTCTTTTGCGTTGGGTTTAAAACAGCACTATCTCGTTTAAAAGTTTCCATATCTTTCTTCAAACCTTCTTCCATCGCTACAAGTGTATCACGACGTGGCTTGAATTCTTTTTCCAATTTTTCTTGGATTGTTTTCATTTGCGTAGCTGTTTGCATTATTTTCTGTAAATCAACAACACCAATTTTAACTGCATCTGCGAATACATTAATGCTACCTAAAGCAAATATTAACGCAATTATAACGCCACCGAATCGCTTCATCATCTCACTCCCAAATTTAAAAAAAATTTTATCTAAAACACTAATGAAATAACCTACCGCTTTTACTTAAAGCTCACAAAGAAAAAGCTATTTAATCAAACAAAATCACTACAAAACAGCAACTTGAATTTGATTGGCTAGAAATAATAGCACAATTAATTTTGGGTTGCGATACATCTTTATCGTATTGTATACGAATACAATTTCTTTAAAAACTTGATGACAAACTAAATTGAAACATCTGCTCTCTATCATTAGGCTCTTTATTAATTGCCTTAGCCACACTAAATGCCAAAGGACCAAAAGGCGAGCGCCACTCTAAAGATAAACCCGCAGAAAATCTAATATCGCCAGCAAGAGTTCCAGCTAGGTATACAGGAGTACCTGCAGCATAAACGTTACCCGCATCAACAAATGCCATTGTCCGGAAATTCTCACGACTTAGTGGATAAGGCAACACAAGACCTGTACTACCATTAATCAGTAAGTTACCACCCATGGCATTACCATTGTTATCCTGTGGTCCTAAACCGTAAGTCTCATATCCTCGAACTTGTCCAGGTTGCGCTATACCACCAGCATAATAGTTTTCATAAAAAGGCAACCCTTGGCCATTAAACATATTTCCATAGCTAACATTACCAAGGATTGTAAAAATAAATCCGCGATATAAAGGATAATATAATCGTGTTTGATAGCCAGTTTTATAATAATTAAAAGACCCACTACTTGCAGGAACAGCAACCATAACACCAGCTTGCTGATTAACCCCTCTAGTAGGATATGGTAATTGGTCATAACTATTTCTATTCCACCCACTACTAAACCTAATTTGGTTAAAATCACGTCCATACAAATTAATAAAATTTTGAATTTGTTGAACAATCCCTGCTGAAATTATTCTTAATCCTTGATAACCATAGCCAAACTGCAAACTACTCTTTTCTGAAAGCAACAAAGAATAATTAATATCACCACCAAAACGATCGGAATTATATGAGCTAACATCAAGATGCCTTGGATCAACGTGATTAAAATAAAGATTAAGTCCGCGTCCAACACCTGTCTTACTATAAAATGGATTGAAGTAATTAAAGGTATAATTTTGACCCCATGTACTAGCATCAAACCCTAAACCTAAAGTCCGCCCAGTACCCATAAAGTTATATTGATTAAATGCCGCGTTAAATTGTGCCCCAGTTGTACCATAACCTATCGATGCAGTAGCTTCAGCAGAAGGAGATTCTTCTACCTGTACATCGAGATCTACTTGATTATTTGTTCCAGGAACTGGGTTGGTTTTTACATCAATATTTTTTAAATAATTTAAAAGTCTCAAATGCCTTTCAGACTCTTTGATATTATGTAACGATAATAAAGAGCCTTCATCCTGACGAATAACGTTACGTAAAACATAATCGGCCGTTTTCGTATTACCATGAAAATTAATTCTACGTACATATACATGGCGACCTGGTTCAACCACAAACGTAATAAATACCGTCTTTGTTTCTTCATTTATACGTGGATCAGCATTAACTGCTGGAAATCCAAAACCAACATCTCCAAGTGCTAGGCCAATATCAGAAATAGTAGCAGTAACCTTCTTCCTAGAAAAAACCTCGCCTTTTTTTACTTGAACCAATGCTTCTAATTTCTCTTTAGGTAAAATTGTTTTTCCAGAAATTGCAAACCCTGAAAACCTATACTGTGGGCCTTCTTCAATATGAATATTAATAAATACGTCTTTTCTATCGGGTGCTAGCAATACTTGAGATGAAATAATGCGAAATTTTAGGTACCCTCTATCTAGGTAGAAAGATCTTAAAGCTTCTAAAGATGCATCCATTCCTGCCTTTGAATATTGATCTTTTTTCGTGAAATAAGTGAAGACTCCTCTAGGAGCTAAAACCATTTCAGTTCTCAACTCATTTTTAGTAAAGTCATGATTACCTAAAATCTTTATTTCTTTAATCCGTGAAACTCGACCCTCAGAAATAGTAATAGTTATAGCAACACGATTTTCAGTAAGCTGAGCGACCTTAGCTTCAATACGAGCATTGTATTTTCCTTGCCCATTATAAGCTTGTTTTAATTCTTTCTCGAGACGCTCTAAAGCTGCGCGTTGAAAAACTCGACCCTTAACTAAATCAAGTTCTTTTAAGATCTCTTTCATTTTATCGCTTGGAATTTCTTTATTACCAGCTACTGTTATTGTGCCAATTGTAGCACGCTCCATCACAGAGATAATTAAAGTATTACCTTCGCGCTCAAGCACAACGGATTGAAAAAATCCTGTATCATATAAAGCACGAATAATTTGCGGAGTAGAATTAGATCCTACTTCTTCGCCAACTTGCACTGGCAAATAGTTTAATACCGTTCCAGTACTAACTCGCTGCAGACCTGTTATTTTAATATCTTTCACAATAAAGCTATCAGCCGCTTGCACCCAAGATGACCACAAAAATGACATAGCACATATAGCTATTAATACAATTCTCATAAGGTTTTTTTTCATTATTATTCTACGCCCAGCCCTACATACAAAATAATCAGCAATTCTCAATTTGCGAGCTCACGTTTTATAGGAAGTCACTCACGCTGTCAAGATAACCTTGCAATATCATTACCAAAAGCTACGATCATCAAACTACCAAGCAAAATTATGCCCAAATAAACACCTACTAGTTTTATCTTTTCTGAAAGTGGGCGGCGTAAAATTAACTCGATGAGGCTAAAAAGTAAATACCCGCCATCTAATATTGGTATTGGTAATAGATTTAGAGCACCTAAACTAATACTTACCAATGCTAAAAAAGATAAATAATAAGTTAATCCAGATCGTGCAGATTGACCCGCTCCCTCAGCAATACCTACAGGACCACTTAAACTCTTGATAGATAATTCACCACCAACTAATCGCCCAATAAAAATAAATGTGGCTTTTGTTAAATTAACAGTTTGTTTAAAGGCTATGCCAATTGCATTTATTGGTGATTCTCGTTGAGTCTTAAGCCAATTTTCTGGCCAATCAACTTGCTTTGAACGCACACCAATATAGCCCATGGCTTTGCCTTTATGCATTTTACTACCGATTTGAACATCAATTTTTAACGGCTTGCCCTGCCTAATTACTACCAATTTCATATTTTCATTAGGATGTTTTTTTACCAAATCGACCAACTCAAGCCAATCTGATATCTTTTTACCATCAACTAAATTAATTACATCACCTTCATATAATCGAGCATTTGCAGCAGGGGTCCCGTCCATAACTTCACCAACTATTGGTGGTACTGATGGAATAAAAGGTACAATACCAAGACTTGCCAACACATCATTATTTTCAGGATCAAGATGCCAATTTGCTAAAGGCAAAGAATAAGACTTTTCTTTTAGAGAATTAAATGGTTTAGTTGTAATAATAACTGTGTCTTTAGAACCTATAAGAGGCATGAGCGCATATTGAAAATCATGCCAACTCGCAATTTTTTCACCATCTAATGACAAAATCTCTTGCTTTGCAGTTATTCCAGCTTTTGCGGCTATTCCATAAGGTTTTACATCTGAAATCATTGGCGCTAACGATTTAATACCAATA
>CAMDMN010000221.1 GCA_945901965.1 Legionella genomosp. 1
ATCAACGCGGTGTTTTAAAATTGCGAAACGAATAAAATTATAAATAAGAACAAAACCCTTAGCATATGATAAATCTTTAGTAAATGGCCCGCCAGTTGGTGTGCTGCCGCGGAAAATTCTAACGCAATTATTATAACTTTCATCTTCGGATAAACCACATTCTAGAAAATAATTATAAACATCTAAAAAAGTGGCGCCATTTACTACTTTATCAAGTGCTATAACACGATTGGTGATTTTACGCATACGCCCAGGGTATGATGAAAAAGTTATAACTTCAGTAAGAACAGCTAAACCTTCTTGAATCACCGAGCAAGAAGGAGATCCTTTTGAAAGAAATGAACAATAAGGCTGCATCGAGCCATTTAAAGTGGTGCCAACATGTACCCAACCTTCGTGTACTTCTAAATATCTAAGGTCACGATCACTAAACATTACTTTTTGACTTAATTTAATACTATCAGCTCCGGCCGAGGCATCAGCAATCATATCATCGCTCACCATAACCGTAACTTTGCCGGGATGTTTATTAAAAAATTTACTCAATGAGTCCTGCAAAATCTCTTGAGCCATTGCTGCAGTATGACGTTTTACATCAGCTTCTGATTGTAATTTAACATCAAGCGCTGTCAGCAAATCAAATAATAAAGCCCCCAATTCTGATAAACGAGGCCCACCTGAGTAAAAAGCATCATTAGGACTGCCATAAAGCTCCATCGCAATTTCAGAAAAATTGGGTGTGCCACGAGCATTAAGCATAAGAACCGCCCGTCTATATTCATCACATAGACGATGGATAAGCCTTGTTATTGGGGAATATTGACCAAGCTGATTTTGAGTATCTCGCAAAATTATACGAAACTCTTCTAACTTGTCATCCATAACAAATGGCAATGGTTTGTTCTTGTAAAAATCAACATCTACGTCTGGCTGTTTTTTACCTTTATTCTTAAAAAAATCTTGTTTTACTTTATCATCCCATTTAATGAGATCCAAAATACGAATATTTCCCTGCGCCTCGACAATGCGATTTGATATTGCCTTAATAACTTCCAGTTCATCTTTTTTTATCGACATAATAACATCAAAATCCTTTTATGCTGGCGGTATAATACCTACCTGCGCATTTTTATTTTGCGGCGGCAAATCATAAAAATTACTAATATTATTTGATGACAATGGTGGAGGTACTACAAGCTTATTACCATTAGCACTATTTAAATAGTGCTTCTCACCATTACTATCATAATAATTTTTACTACAACTAGTTAAAATTGCCGCAAACAACACTATTATTCCCAGACTCTTCACAACTAAACCTCACAAAAATTATAGATTAAGACATAACTGCTAACTTCTTGTGTAGCCTGGTTGCTTGCAACCAGGATCTTCCTGATAAACCCTGGTTGCAAGCAACCAGGCTACACTGCTGCATCAAGGCTACTTTAATTGCCTAAATTAATTTTAATTCTTTCATTTAATTTAAAAGCGCCTCATGGTGTTCTTCTGATAATAGCGTTAATGGCATACGAATTTCGCTGCTCATTAAACCCATGCTTGAAAGTGCCCATTTAGCAGGAATTGGATTAGATTCAACAAACATTAATTTATATAATGGCATTAATTGCTCATGTAATTGCATACATGTAGCATGATCACCATCCGCTGCCGCATCACAAATCTTTGCCATAAGCGTTGGTGCCACATTAGCCGTAACTGAAATAACACCTTTTGCCCCGGCTAAAAGCCACTCAGCGGCTGTTAAATCATCACCACTATAAACATCCATTTGACCATGGCAATCTTTCAAGATCTGCTGTAAACGCGACTTTTGCCCTGTCGCTTCTTTAATCCCAATAATGTTTGAAATAGATGAAAGTCGTGCAACAGTCTCAGGAAGTAAATCACATGCCGTCCTACTTGGAACATTATAAAGAATAATTGGGATAGCGCATGCTTTAGCAATTTGACTATAGTGCTGATAAAGACCTTCTTGTGTAGGTTTAATATAAGCAGGTGTCATAATAAGTGCTGCATGAGCACCATATTTCATTGCAGCTTCAGTCAATTCAATACAATCTTTAGTGGAATTTGCAGCAGTTCCTGCAATAACTGGTATGCGCTCATGCGCCGCCTCAATTACAGTTTTAATCACTAATAATTTTTCAGCATGCTTAAGAGTACCAGCTTCACCTGTTGTGCCCGCGGCAACTATGGCATGTGTACCCTTATTAATATGAAATTCTACTAGTTCGCGCAAGCGATCTACATCAACGTGATCATCAAGAAGTGGCGTAACTAGTGCTACTATGCTCCCTCGAAACATAAAAACCTCAGTCTGAAATATATATATACCAATACTACTGTCTGAAGATGAATTTCACAAGAAAAGAAATACGGATATAGTTAATTGACAGATAAAATCTTTTAAAGCTTTTTAGTACCTGGTTTAGATTCAATTAATTTATCAACCTCATGCCCTAAACTGCCATCTTGTTTTAAATCTTTAGATTTAAAAAATGACCAACATGATGTTTGAGATGGCTCTAAGCGTTTTAATTCTTTATCAATCAAGCTATTAATTCTCGCTTGTGAAGCTGTAGGACCTAAAAAGCCACGGATAAAACGAAAAATCCATAATTGATTACGCAATTGGCGAATGTATTGCAATTCTGGTGATTTTTTTCCTTGATGATCACCATTTAAATCAGCTTTTAACGTTAATAATTCTTGCCTTAAATTAACATTATCTTTATTAATATTAATAAATCTAATCACAGCAAGAATAGATAAATCTTTTTGCATTTTTAAACTATAACGATAATCTTCGCCAATTTCTCCTAATAATCGCTTAAAATCAGCTGCATTATTAATAGTATTAACACGATTAATATACGATGAATTTAATAAATGATCATTTAAATTTATAATGCTATCCCTAAATGTTGCTTTAAAAAAATCTGTCTTCCTAGATCCTTCACGTAACAAATGTTTCATAGTACAAAATGCATCTGCTCTTAAATCATCAGGATTTAATCGAGGGGCTTTTGTCATTTGTATAGCGATATCTAATGGAGTTTGACCACTTTCATTTTTTTGTTCAATATATTGTCCAAATGACTGCAAGCTATCTTGGTAACGATAATCTTGTAGCCTAATAGCTGCATGAAGTGGTGTATCACCAGCAACAAATCCACCGCCTGGCGTACATAATTCTTGCTGATGCACAATCGTAGTTCTAACTTGCTCAGCAATTTTTAATGCCTCAGATCTTTCAATCCCATTAACAATGTTTTCTCCCAGCATCTTTGAATCATCAACGCTTAAAGATTTTACAAAATCACGAAATTTTGGTATTGAAAAAAGTACTGCTCGCAGTTTTGACTGCCTGATTGCAACCGCCTGCATAATTAAAGCAATATGTGATCGTTCAACTGGATCATTGCTATCAAGATGCTTAGATAATGCTTCCCCGACCACTTCAGGTGGAATTAATATGTGCTTATAAAATGTTTTCCATTTATTTTTAATAAATTCTTCCGATCCGGCTAAGCTTGCAAAGGCCTCTCGTTCTTCATTTAATTTATATGATTTAGATTCTTCAATAGAAATAAGACGATTCACCGTTGGCCAATAATAATTACTAGAATCTCTTAAAAAAGGAAAATTAATTAAATCACGCTTGGTAATATTAAATGCATCTATCCCGTGAAAAAACCAGTGATAAAAACGCGACTGAAAGCGTGACATCACACTATCAACTAACATCAAATCATGATCAATTTTAAAAAAGACAATTTGTGGCTTATTATCTTTTTCCACAATATAGATACCTAAATTAGCCTTATGCAGATCATCTTCTTCCAAAGTATAAGATGTTGCCAACACACTAACTAAAGATTCCATATTTATGGTTATATCGCCACTTTTAGCATGTGCTAATAATTTTTTAAAAAATCCATGTTTAAATTGATTTAAAAAAAAGTAGGGGATTTCATGGGTATCTTTAGCTTTAACAGGAGTAAATCTATTATTAGATTCGTCAAATTTATAAAATACATTTGGCAAGATCTCGTTACGAGCAATCGTGCAAGATACATGCTCTATTGCAAGACCTTTTATTTTAT
>CAMDMN010000222.1 GCA_945901965.1 Legionella genomosp. 1
TGATTCCACGCATTGAAAATGAATTTACTAAAGTAAATCGTGGGAAATTTTTTATTGGCGTAGTAACTGATTTTGTATATGCTCCGTTAAAACCATTATTACAAGCTGAATTTAATTTAGCGGTTCAAATAATACAAGTCTCATACCATGTGCCATTTATTTTTAAAAGTCATTATCAAATACCTGAGAGTTCCGTATTAAAATTGATTGGTGAGCATGAGTGTGGAGGAAAAAATGTAGAAGACATACACCCTTTTGGTGAGTTTTCTAATAAATGCCAAATAAGATCTATGGGATTATCTAAGAAACATTTTGGCATCAAAATAAAAAAACATTTTGCCTTAGTACCAAAACCACGAGATAAACTATTTGAAGAGATTAATCTTACAGAAAGCGAACTATTATTTAAACATGCATTATTAACTTATACCTCATCGGTTGGTATAGCAGATTTTAATCGTAATAATTATTTATATCCTGCATATTTTAATATTAATCTCAATCTAGTTAGATTTTTGCTTTTATTGAGCATGCATGTATCAAAACAATCTCAACCAAAAGACATAGCAATTTATTTATCAGGACAGAATTTACAACTTAAAGAATTACGATCTTTTTCTTTTGATATCGCCCAATTTTCTAAACTACCCATTAAAAAAATAATGTTTATTGAAGCTAATGGAAAATGCTCTGAGCGGGTTTTAAATAAAAATGGTAAAAAAATTATTCGAATTTTTCATGGTTTCTATTTAGAAGATGAATTGTATCAAGCCATTTATAAACAAGCTCCTATGGTTGGCATTTCTGGTGACAATACCTTTGAGCAAGCAATCTCGCTTGGTGTATTGCCGTTTTACTGTTCAACTAATGCGGTTATGAAAAACCCAACTCTTTTAGCTCTAGCTCAAATTATTCGGGATAAAATGAATTTTTTGCCGCTAAAAATTAGGGAAGATTATTTTTGCTATTTTAATAATTTTTTTTGGTTTATTAATTTTTATAATACCGCAAAAGGTACACAGCTTAAATTTGAACAATGTCGGGAGGCTTTTGCTAATCTAGATCTAGAAGAAATGATGCAATATTGGCCTCAAGTTGCAGCATATCTTTTTGAGCATCATAATTTTTATTCAAATCTTGAGGAAATAGTGTTTCCAAGTACACTATCATCTCAACCAAAGTTCAATGAAGTGGTGACAACCGTTAGGCCTAAATTACCAAAACCAACTATATCCCCCAATAAAATACCTAATATAGACATGAGAGTATTATCTGGCTTCATGCTAGCAGTTGGTGCTACAGCCGTTGCTATTGCGCTTACAATATTACATGCAGCATCATTTGGTTTATTAGGTTTAGCTGTTGCAGGAGTTGGAGTGGCAATGTTTTTAGGTGGTATAGGTTTATTTAAAGCAACGTGTGATCGTCAAATTATCAGACAAGGAGATCTGCAACCGAAATATCCAACATCTCCACAAGATCTCTTGATCCCGAGGCAAGACTGCGTGGCCTCGCGATTTAATTAACTTCATGTTTTATCTCAAAGTAAGAAAAACCCAAGTTATTGCACTATAATATAACCATAAGCGTTTTTAAACTTCAGGTTATGGATGATTATGGCATCAAGTGAAAAACTCTAACTATAGGTCTGCTTTTTAAAGAGATTCAGGATATTAGCCTGAAAAAACCTCTAATTTTGATTATTATTTTAATGATTTAGTCCTGATCTTCGATTATCTTTTGCGGTAATTCCAGATAATTTTGCGCCATACTAACTTTTTTTCCCGATTTTTTCTCCAGTTCTTTCCGTGCATTGCCTGCTACTTTACCACCAGCCCGTGCAGCCACTTTGTTTTCACTAAATCCTTGCGCATCTTTGTAGCGGGTAATCTCAGTTGTTGATGCCTCGCCAAGCATAGTAAAAATCAGTTCAAGGTCGGTCATATGATCACGCAAGTTCTCCCGCTTCAAACTTTTCATGTTTTTATATTCAGTGAGAGTCATACCGAAAGTGGCTTTTGAAATTTCAGCAGTCAGGATTGCATATTCTTGGGTGCCACCAACATCGCGGTTCTTCCATTCCTCCGTTAACTCACTACGAACTTGTATGCCGCGCATACGTTTTTCAATCCAAGCATCTCTATAACCTTTGGCTTTGTATATTTCACGGATACGGTCAGAAGCTAACTCAGGATCTTCAATTTCTTGTACGCGCTCATAGCCCACTTTAGCCAGCCAACGTTTGAATGGTTCTGCTTTGGGGGAGGGGATTGATTGGATGATACGGAATAAACCCTCTGTATTAGCGCAATCCGTATTATAGGATTTACCGTCTGTTGATTCTAATTTTAGTTGTCGACAATTTGTCGACAACTGAGCACCGTCTTCATTTTTAACCCGTATTTTCATTTTGTACCAATAATCTCTCGGGTTGGTACTGTCAGTTAGAGTTTGAATAACATCAATGATCGAAAACCACCAGAAATCATCAATAAATACACGACGAATAGTGTGATCATTAAAAATTACAATATGATTTTCTGGTACTAAAGGTGCGTTAATTTTGATTTCCTTCTGAAGAACTTATGACGCATTATAAGGATCAACCCCCTTTAAATAAAAGGGTTTTAAAAGAATTTAAAATAGTGTCGAAATAATTATTTTTCAATAAACCGGAAACACCAACTGCTTCATAGCGCTTTCGATAATTACCTATCGTGTCTATATCAAGCATCAATACTTCAGCTATTTCTTGAGGTGTTTTTCCACGCGAGAGTAAATATACCGCTTTAATTTTATCAGCATCTTATTTATTTTTAGCAGCACGATGGGCTCGTCTAAGCTCATTCGTTTGTGCTTCTGTAAGAATCAATTTTTTCATGCCTCATAGCATGATCCCATTAAAAATATTTTCAAGTACTTTTTTGGATATTTACCGAAAAATCATTGGCGAGAGGTATAAATTGCCGTCTCATGTTCTATCAGAGGAATCTTACGACTCAAAATCAAGCGAGATTAGCTATTAAGACTTAGCTCGCTGCCTTCTTTTTTCTTTTGGATCGATTAGTAAAGGACGATAAATCTCTAATCTATCTCCAGGCTTAATAATTGTATCTAATGAAACCGATTTTGAAAAAATACCAAGCTTAAATTCGCTTATCTCAGGATTAGTTTTTGCTAATCCTGATTTTTGTAATAGATCAGCAACCGTCATATTTTGAACATATTCAAGTTTAAGATGAATAGCCTCTTCATTTATTGGAATATAAATCAACTCAACCTGACTACCCATAAATTTCCTTGGCGCGATCACAAAATGAATCTACCAATTTGTCAGTTACCTGCTCAAATATTGGGCCAAGCAACATAGAGAACATCTTTCCCGCAAAATCAAATTCTATATCAAAAGAAATTTTACAACCTTCGGGCATTGCATCAAACCGCCAAAACCCCTCTAAATGACTAAAAGGCCCATCAACTAAACGGATCTCTATCATTTTATTCAGCTGTAAAAGATTACGCGTAGTAAATGATTTACTCATCCCAGCTGCTGTTATATTAAGTGTTGCTTGTACTTCATCCTCATTACGATGATGAACTAAACTAGACGAAAAATACGGTAAAAATTCACCATAATTCTCAATGTCATCGACTAACTTATACATTTGCTCACAGGTATACGGCACTGTTCGTGATTTGTTAACAATCGTCATTATTTCTCACCATAAGATTTTTTTACTAAAGATACTTGCAGATTTAACCACTTGGCTATGTCATTAACTTCATTTGCACAAATATTATGTTCCATTGGATATTCATGTAATGAAATATTTTTAAACCCATTAACTTCTAGCATCTCAACAGATTTTTTTGTCCAAAGAGGTAACACTAATTGATCATAGATCCCCGAAGCAAGAAACATCGGTGTATCTTTAGTTAATGCAATTTTACAAGTCGATGCTAAAGGAATATAAGCAGATAATGCAATAACTCCACCCAAAGGTGTTGAAGAATTCAAACCAGTATGTAAAGCCATAGCACCACCTTGTGAAAAACCCGCTAAAAAGATTTGCTCATCTTTAAAGCCCGCGTCTTTCTGACTTTTAATAACCTTAAGAATA
>CAMDMN010000223.1 GCA_945901965.1 Legionella genomosp. 1
TTGTCGTTTTATAGCGCCACCAATTAAGGTTAGTAACTCATTGTTTTTGTCCATTTTAGCGCACTTTCCGTTTATTATTAAGAGTACGCGATATGATGATCCTTTTTAATTAAAAATCAATGAGTTATTCCTTAACTTAATGGCAGTGGCACGTAGCCATAAAGGGAAAATTATTGAGCGACAGAGGTTATAGTGTAACCCCTTGGGTAAGTGGGAGTTTAGGAGTTGGATTCAACCAAACTCATGACTTTAGCAATACGCCAACAATCAGTGAGGCGGTTGTTATGTCTAATTTTGCAAGCAATACAACAACGGCCTTTACATACACTCTGGGTGCTGGCGTTCAGCGACATCTGAACCAACATTGGCAAGCGGGCATCGGTTATGAGTTTGCTGATTGGGGTAAGAGTCAGCTAAGTCGTGCGTCAGGACAAACATTAAATAGCGGTTTGTCTTTACCTCATTTATACACCAACGGACTTTTATTCAACCTCACTTATCACGCATAAGGACCTATTTATGAAAACCAATTCGTTTATCCTTCGATTATTAGGCGGTATCGTGGCCTTGTGCTTATTTAGCACAGCAGAGGCCGGTAGTCCTATGTGGTCATTTAGACCCCTAACCCCAACAACACTATCGGTACCGTCCAATGACACGGCCAACGTGCAATATCAAGTCACCAATCAATCGACGAGAACACACGCGCTTTCCATGCAATCCATACAAGGCATTACCCAATTAACGACGGGATTAGGCGTTTGTGGCAATCCTTTTATACTCACGGGTAAAGCCTCTTGTACGCTCTCTTTGCAGGTTAATGGTAGTCAATTAACCCAACCCATTTCGAATGGACCGATTGTTTGTGAACAAGGATCCACACTTCAGTGCTATCGTCCGGCTTCCGCTAATCTCCTTGCAATTACCCAAGCCGCCGCGATTACCGATGCAACAATTACTGTCACAGGCTCTCCATTGACCTTAACCACCACCGGATCAACGGGTACGCTAACTATTAATAATACGTCTTTAATTGTAGCGGCGACCAATATCACGTCTAATTTCACAGGCACGGCACTGTATGGAAATGTGTCGGAAACGGGACCATGCGCAAGCAGTGTAGCGCCTCAAACCAGTTGCACGATAACGTATACCGCTGGAAGCACCGCTGTAGGGCAAACGAATTTTTCCATTCAAGGGAGCAATACGAATGAGGTGATCGCGGCGATTCGGATTGATACCGGCTTCACGTTGAGTAGCGTGAGCCCTGCTTCTGGTGCTGCGTCTGGAGGTACATTGGTAACATTAACAGGCACAGGATTGAGCGGTGCTACCCGAGTTACTTTCAACGGTGCCGATGCTACCGGTATTACCGTTTTAAGTTCAACAACAGTGTACGCTGTCACACCTGTAAATGCGGCAGGTCCTCCAGTGGATGTAGTGATTACAACGCCTAGCGGTAGTGCGACATTAATCAATGGTTATACCTACCAAACCACGGCTGTTGGGCAACCGGCTTATGGTGGAACGATTGCTTGTCTTAATGGTGATTTAAACAATTTGATTGCTGCGCCGGTTGATAATTACAATTACGGAAGGATTATATGGACGCCTACAAATACAACCACCACAACCAATAATACGAATGGGGAAGAAAATACTATTGGCATTGTGAATCAATATGGCACAAGCGATTATGCTGCTCATGTCTGTTCTGATTATCAAGTTGACCAATTCGGCAACTCGCCTTGCCAAATTGGTAATATATGTTACCAAGATTGGTTTTTACCGGCTGGAAATAACACAACAACATCAGGTCAGCTCAATTGTTTGTATTTAAATAGAGGAAGAATCGGAGGTTTTAAAACAAGCGGAAACCCTTTCTACTGGAGTTCTACCCAGGCGAACGCTATTGACGCCTATGCTCAAAATTTCACTGATGGCAGCCAGCCAGCGCAAAACAAGACATTTTCAACACAATTTCTACGTTGTGTTCGGAGCTTTACGCCTTAATTGCATTACCCCGTTTTTTTGACAATGTGATATTTAAAACCACTCTAAAATTCCCAGGTGACGCGAATAAGCCGTGTCACCTGGGTGATTTTAGATATACCTGCTTACAAACCAATCCTCGCAGGAGCAAATTGATACGCATTTCCAATGTTACAGGGGAAGGACCCTGAGCGATCAAAAAAGGGACTGTCCGGGACGCATTGCCATTAAGTTAAGGAAATATCTCGATCCCGTTCTTGCTGAGGAGGCGCGTCTTTTTGCGCCGTCTCGAAGCATAAGCACAAGATCTGGTTTTGGTGTATGCTTCGAGACTGGGTTACCACCCCTCCTCAGCACGAACGGATTCTACTAAATTTTAGCAAAATATCTTAACTTAATGGCAGTGCGTCCGAGACTAACCCCTGTACCTACAACTGAACTACTTATCCATCCACCTTTTCATTTTTAAAATTTGACTTATTTGTTAACATCAACCATAATTCATGTATCAACAGCTGATACTTAAAAGAACTAAATATGAAGTCAGATATAGGATTAGAGGTTTTACTATCATTGGATGGTACTGAATATACCGAGGAAAATGGCTATTGGTATAAAATTGAGGCATCTAGAGTTGAGCCAACAAAATAAAGACCACACGGCATCAGATATAACCTAACGCTACATGACAACTACAACCAGCGTATTATAGGGTTTGATAACCCTCATGCCGTTAAAACTAAAAATCATGGCTACTATACTGGAACCATTGTATCTTACGATCATGTGCATCGTTCTATTAAGGACAAAGGCGTTCCTTATGAGTTTGAAAATGCACGGCAATTGCTTAATGATTTTTTAAATGAAGTGAATTCAATTTTAAGTAAATTGAATAAAGGAGGTAATTAAAATGAAAATTATAAAAGTTGGTATTATGCCACGCGATCATTTTCAAAAACGATTGATTGAAATTGCCTCTGGAGGCTATATTCCAAAAAAAAATGAACCAAAAATTTGGTTTTCCTCTATTAAATCGCTAGGTGAAGTTCTCAGTGAAAATAATCTGCGATTACTTCGTATTATTGATGAAGAAAAACCTTCTTCAATAAAAGAGTTGGCAGAGATCACACATCGGCAACCAGGTAATCTTAGTCGAACACTAAGAACAATGAAGCGCTATGGAATTATTGAATTTAAAAAAAGTGGCAAAAATTCAAGGCCAATTGCAAAAGCGCTGGGATTTAATATTGAATATAACACGCTTAATTTTTTGACTGCTTAAAAAATTAATCATTAGATACAGAAATCCAATATTAATTAATATGACCTGTCGACAAAATGTCGATAAATCCGCACTCATACTTTTGCCATCTTGGGTTTTTAATTTGCAATAGAGCTTAAGATTTTTTAGCTTATACTATGTAATCGTTCATTATTCTAAAATATACTATCCACATTGTGGTAACACCACCCCAATTACCTTGTAAAATTAGGTTCTTAATGGCTGTCCCATCTTAGTTTACATTGAAGTTAATCACTTGGCACGATCTGCTCCCTTCTCCCTTTGAGGGAGAAGGGTTGGGGATGAGGGTACAAGATGTGGCAAGATATTGCTCTGAAAGCATTGCGCAAAAAGGCTGGCTTAGAAAAGGAGACGGTTGCGTTTATATTAAATCAAAATTTTTTTAAGACATCATGAAAGAGCGAGCTCGAGATTTAAGGCGAAACATGACAGATGCGGAAAACCGTATGTGGTACTATTTGCGTAACAGACGATTAAGCGGGTATAAATTTGTTCGGGAACATGTTATTGGCCACTATATTGCTGATTTTGTGTGCCGTGAAAAAAAACTTGTTCTTGAAATTGATGGCGGTCAGCATATGGATGCGGTTAAGTATGATGCGATACGTACCAAATATTTAGAGGACTGTGGATATCGAGTATTAAGAATATGGAATCATGAGGTTTTTATAAATATACGGGGTGTGATGGATTGTATTTTACATTTACTCGAGAGCGTGCCACATCAAACACCCTCATCCCCAACCCTTCTCCCTCAAGGGAGAAGGGAGAAGATCTTGCCAACTGATTAACTTCAATGAAAACTAAGATGAGACAACACTGGAC
>CAMDMN010000224.1 GCA_945901965.1 Legionella genomosp. 1
AATAAAAAACTGATAGTAGAAAGAGGTATAGGTTTTGAAGAGATAATAATAGCTATCCAACATGGGCATTTATTAGGGGTAACCAAAGGTAAGAATTTAAAATATGCTCATCAGCATATCTTTGTTGTTTTTGTAGAAGGTTATACCTACGCAGTACCTTTTGTAGAGCAGAAGGATAAAATTTTTCTTAAAACTATTTATCCTTCACGGGTTTTACATAAAAAATATCATGGGGGTAATGTAATATGAATAGAAAAAAGACAGACATTCACAAAGATGATGAAATGATTTCTGCTTTAGAGTCTGATGGATATGAAGCCGTTGAAGATGAAGCCTCAGAAATTAAACGATATACAAAAATTTTCAGGGAAAGTGGTAATAAAGTAAAGCGAGTTAATATAAGAATGACTGAACGAGATGTTGAAAAGGCGCAAGCAATAGCACTGCGTGAAGGCATTCCTTATGCCACACTTCTTACAAATATCTTGCATCGGTACCTTACTGGTAGATTAAAGGACAGTAATGATGCTGCTTGTTGACCATATTAATTGTCGTAAGGAACGTTGCAACAGCTTAATTTCTATCCAACCAATCATATATTATTCTTTATCTTTTTGACGAACTAAAGGAACTAAAGGGGACGTTCCGGAACCGTCCCTGAGCATTATTGGTTTGCGTTGAGTTGATATTTATAGGGCAAAAGGCAAGACGCGACCCCATTACTTCTACTTTTAAAGTGGTTAGAAGCAAGTGTAGCCTGGTTAGCGCTTGCGATAACCAGGTTATTTGGTCAATCAAGCTCATAGATTTTTGGGTATATTCTAACTAGGAATAATTGTTTTGGTTAGTTAAATCCTGGTTAGCGCAAGCGCTAACCAGGCTACCACGCCTTCATCTCTCCATAGGTTTTCTAATGTTAAAAAATCTTGGGCGGTAGGCCGATAAAGTCGTAGACGAGAAGTTTCTATCATTATTGCTTAGTCATAGTTAAATCTGTTTCCATCACGGTAACATTATGTCCTTTAAATTCATCCATACCTAACTCATTAAAACCATGACGCAGATAATAATCAGGAAGTGCGGGATCAAATGTAAAAAGATACAATTTTTTAAAATTTAAGAGGGCAGCTTTTTGTTTGGTAGCCTCGATTAACATTTTACCAATACCAGCTTTTTGATAGGATTTATCAACAATAAGTGAACCAAGCCAAGGCATAAGATCCGGTCGTATCCCATCAGATTCACGTAAAGAAACAGATCCTACTAATTTATTACCATCAAAAGCAACAAATGTCATTGGTAGTAAATTATTATTTAAATGCTCGCGAAAACGTTGCTCAACACGTTCAATAGTAATATCTGGCGCCCAAATAGATCCTAAAACTTTGTGCCAAAGATTTGCCAACGCAGGAATTTTATCTGGATGATCTTTAAGATAAGCTATTTTAATATGCATATAATATACTATTAACCTCAACTATATATGAGAATAATTAATGAAGATAAGCTTTAAGTCTCTTTGTGAGGCCCATTATACATTCCTTCTGAAGTGGTTAGAAGCACCTCACGTTAAGGCCTGCTGGGATCCTGATATTCAATGGACGCTACCCTTAATCGAAGAAAAATATGCAGATTATGCCAAAGGTTATAAATTAGAAAATGACGAGGCTAAGCCAATTAGTGCGTATATTATTTACGTTGATAATAAACCTATTGGTTATATCCAACTTTATAATGCATATGATTTTGCACGAACAGAACCTTTAATTGGTTTGCCTTCTAGCCTTGGGGCGTTTGATATATTTATAGGTGAAGTAAATTATTTAAGAAAGGGTATAGGTTCTAAAGCTATAGTTTTGTTTTTAGAAGAGCATGGGAATTATTATAGCCATATATTAGTGGATCCAGAGAAAACTAATCTAGCTGCTATTAGAACGTATGAAAAAGCGGGTTTTAAGAAAATTAAAGAGCACCAGGATAGCACTGAAATATTGATGATCCTTGAACAAACTAGTGTTATATCAAGTCTTATTAAACAATTAGAGCTATCTCTTTTAGATCCAAAGGTAAGGCAATCAAAAGAACAATTATCTAAATTAATAAATAAATTAATAGCGGATGATTTTATTGAATACGGTAGATCAGGTAAGATTTATAATAAAAATGATTGCCTTGAAATAGATGAAAACCCTAGAACGGTTGAAGTTAGTGATTTTAAGATTAAGGAATTATCGAAAGAGGTGATTCTTGCAACATATAAAACTATAGAAGATGGTTCAGTAACACTAAGGTCTTCAATTTGGAAGAAATTTAGTGACGACTGGAAGATGATTTTTCATAAGGGTATAAATCAGGTCTAACTTAATGGCAATGGAGTCGCGGGCATATCATTAACCACAAGTTGGCGCGATAAAATTGGATGAATCGCTAGATACAGAGTAAACATGTATATTTCACGTTTAATAATTGCAGCTGTCCTCAGCGTCATTGCTATACCAGGCTTTAGTAAAAGCTATAACAAAATATGGGGTGCTGCCAGCCTTTTTTATAAATATAAACAATTGTTTTATACGGTTGAGCCTCAAATTCGATTGGTAAACCGTACAGGAATATATGAGCAGTCTCTACTTAATGCAGGTATTGGAACAACTATTAGACCTCAATTACAATTTTGGCTTGGACAAACCTATGCTAATTATTCTGATATAAATAATGTTTCAGAGGATGTTGGAAATACAGTTACTAATGAGTACCGCGTTTGGGAACAACTCTTATGGAGAAAACCTTTTTACGATGAATTTGCATCCAGACTCCGTTTGGAACAACGTCGTGCTTTTGAAGCATCGGAATGGGCTGTTCGCGTTCGTGAGCGAGCATACTGGACTATTCCTCTGACTGAAAAGGTATCTTTTGCCTTGAACGATGAGATTTTTTTAAACTTGAAATCTGTACGTTGGGTTTCAACCTCTCTTCTTGATCAAAACCGACTCTTTATTGGTGTTTTCTACAAATTTACACCAAAAATAGGCCTGAATATCAGCTATATGAATCAGTATATTGCTAGAAATCCTGCAGAGATTAATAATGGACTTGTATTGAACCTCATTGCATATATGTATTGAGGCTATTAGACCGAAACCAATGTACTGATTGTTGATACATCAGGGACAGTCCCCTTCCATTTTCAATTCGGAAGAAATTTAGTGACGACTGGAAGATGATTTTTCATAAGGGTACAAATCAGGCTTAAATTGGGAGTAAGTGAGGATAAGTGCGTAAAATGTCCTATTTACGCACTTATCCTCACTTACTCCCTAATAGCTCATTGTTGGTTATTTATTGGTCTTTAGAGAAATGGTCTAAATTTTCTGTCAGCTATATTTTGCAAATTATGTTTTCACAGAAAAATTAATCTTCTCGTTTACAACTCATTCACCAGCATGCACCTAGGCAACTTGATAGCGCTCCAATAAAAAATATCACAAACACGCTAAAGGCACCCCAAGCCAAGCTGTTTGCTGAGGCAGTTACTTTAATCATTTTTTGATCTGTACTTCCTTTTGATTCGGTATTTTTGACAGTTAATGTTGCAGATGGATGTGTTTTCTCTTGCGAAGTAACAAATACCGAATGAGAAATCGCATTAGAATATGACGTAATATACCAAGAACTAAAGGGGACGTTCCGCGCAAGAACTAAAGGGCAACTAAAGGGGACGTTCCGGAACCGTCCCCTTTAGTTGCCCTTTAGTTGCTTTAGTTGTAACTTTGTCCGTCATCCTCCGCGGAGGATAACGTGCGCTGGGTGTTTTCTTCGGAAGAAAATATTCGTAGTTATAATTTAAAACACCTATTCACGCCCTTGGTATTTTTCCCATAATTTTTTTACTGGGCCATTACAAGATAAAAGTTCCTCTGTCGGTCCGTCAGCCACAATTTCCCCATTTTTTAGCATGATAATACGCGAAAATTTAGGCAGGAGATGGAGGCGATGGAGAGTTACCATGATTGTTGCTTTTGGAAACTCATCAATAACCCCAGATAGAATAGTTTTTTCAGTCGGTAAATCTACACTAGATGTTGGTTCATCCATTAAAATAAACGAACTAAATC
>CAMDMN010000225.1 GCA_945901965.1 Legionella genomosp. 1
CTTTTCATTACCCCCCCGAATTAACTGGAAAGCCTGACCTATAAATTCACACTCCCTTATACCGCCAGGACCCAGCTTAACGTTATCCAGTCGATCTTTTCGTTTTAACTCCTGCGTGATTTGTACTTTTAAAGAACGTAATTACTCAAAAGCACCGTAATCCAAGTAACGTCTATAGACAAAGGCTTTCAGCATGGCCATCAACTGGGCGCCACTGTTAAAATCACCTGCAACTTGCCTCGCCTTAATCATGGCGTAACGCTCCCATTCCCGTGCTTGGGTTTGGTAATAATTCTCCATACCTTCAAAGGTCATAATAATCAGGCCACTATCGCCAAAAGGTCTGAGGCGAATATCGGTGCGAAACACAAAACCATCGGCGGTAATTTCATCCAGTACTTTCACCAGACTTTGACAGAGCTTGGTAAAAAACTCGCTATAGCTTGTGGCTTTTCTATCAGGCAATTCTCCGTTTTCCGGATAAGCAAAAATCAAGTCGATATCAGAAGAATAATTCAGCTCATAAGCGCCCAGCTTACCCATACCCAAGACAATTATTTGCTGAGGACTGCCATCTGCCAATAACGGTATGCCACGTTTGTCACAAGCTTGCTGATACAAAAAAGCCAGTGCAAATTGAATACAAGCATCAGCTAACCACGATACTTCAGCCAAGGTTTCTGGTAACGGCGCCCAACCTGCCAAATCACGCCACGCAATTCGAACCATTTCTCGACGCCGAAACTGTCGTAATACCTGCATTAACTGTACTTCAGTGTCAATCGTTAGTTGCGCCAGTTTATTGTCATAGCCGTATTCTGTATAAGCTGACAATAAATCACCTGAATTGACTAAATCAATTAACAACTCCGGCCGACGAAGACAACTCTCCGCAACAAACAAACTGGAAGCCCACACTTTTACTAGGGAAGCAGATAGCTCAGGTGTTGGTTGAAAATCCAGATTTAGCGTGGTTAGTCGTTCATTCCACTGCTTAAGCATTATCCCTGTAGACAGGCGTATTTCATCAGGAAGCATGTTTAGCTCAGATTCAAGATTATTAATGAAAGGCATACATAAGGCATCATTTAATGTAAAGCCTCATTATATAGAGTACGAGTGATTTCAAGAAAAAATGAATCCGTGATTTTAAAACTAATAAGCACTTAAATCTAAGTAACGTATCAATCCGCTAATTTTTAATAAGTCTCTCTAATAAAAATAGGTCATATGACATAGTCACTATGTCATATGACTCAGTTTCTGAACTGCAAGCACTACTAAGCACATTAAGAAATTCAGTAAAGTTAAATACAAGACTATCATTACAAAAAAAATGTAAAAAACATATCTAGTATTTTTTATAAAAAATGCCTATTTAT
Organism: Legionella genomosp. 1; assembly: GCA_945901965.1. GTDB lineage: Bacteria > Pseudomonadota > Gammaproteobacteria > Legionellales > Legionellaceae > CAMDMN01. The sequence continues at coordinate 1,383 of CAMDMN010000225.1, forward strand.
TAATGAGATAACCTATTTCTGACTAATGCATCTCTAGTAAATAAATATTTTTCTTAACCCGATTAAAGATAATGGCATCAAATTTGCTTTATTAATATCAGACAGTTATGTCTAATTACTTTTTACTTTTTAAGGTGGATCAATTACATGAGAAAACAACACAAAAAACTAATCCTAACATCTATCATTTCAGCATGTGTCATTGCTAGTCCACAGATTCTTGCTCACAGTAAATTTACAACCACTACGGCTGAAGAAGGCGTTAAAGTTTATAACAATATAAGTATTGGGCATGGCTGTACAAACCCAGATCCAGATAAAGACAATAAATTAGCAGTAATTGCCAATAGCATGGTTCTTCCTGACTCTAGCGGAGTAGTTTACATAGATGGTGTACGAACATCACAACCAGTAACCGACTTTCTTTCTAACTGGCCAGGCACGTTCGCAAATGTTCCAAGTACAGATATATTTTCTCGCCAAGAAGTTATACTAGATTCCCTCGGCACATCTGCTATTGGAAAAGTTTCTACGATTGGCAAAATTCCTGGTAATTTCAATACAGGCTTACTTCCATTTATTATAACTGCGCCCTTAATAACTAACAAAATGGCTTCAACTTCCCAAACTCCGGCCTCACAAAGTCCTAACTGTGCTAAAACAGTAACTTTATACGGATCTATTGCTGATATTTGTAAATTCACTACAACAAGCAAACTCACCACCCATACCCAAAATATATGGGCGGCTATCGTAGGCTCAAAATATGAAGGTCGTGGTATAGATGGTCTTGATAATAATCTAGAATTAAAACCTGATGGTAACCCTGCAACTTTCACAATAACACGAACAAGCACTCATACTCTTGATTCAAGTTGTGGAGCTGGCGTAGTGGTAGTCATTAAACCTACACCCACCCTATTAAATCAAAAATTATCTATCAAAGGTAAGTGGGCAGAAAAATAATTTTCTGGTAATTAAGTAAAACTAACAACATCATGACAGGGAAGTCTAGGGGAATCTTTCGCAAAAATAGCGACTCCCAACTTAACAAAGTTAAAATTCTTTTTTATATTGTAATGATGTAAAATCAAAATTTAGTTTGAAAAAAGAAAGTAAATGAGTTTATTTAACGTAAAATCCAAAGTAAGTTAAAAATTTATTTTATTATTAGTATGCAACTACTAACCAATAAGTGAAAAATTCGGATGATGAATTTTAGAGGAAATATATATGAAAAAACATTCTCAATTAGCCTTAACCATAAGCCTAGTTGTATTAATTAATCCTGCATCTGCACACGATAAATCGACTTCCATAGGAAACTCAAGACAAAATACTGTTGCTACTGATGTATATCTTATAGCTTGCGGCTCTGATGAAACAGGTGTATCCGATAAACTGGAGGTGCGGATAAAAACAAAAACACCAAAAAACACTCTAAGTATACCGAATTATGCCCACCTCAGCATTCAAATACAAAAGGATGAAACCGATGTCTATTCGGCGGTAGAAACTGACCCTATAAATGGTGATACAAATTACAGCACTTCATTATCCCTAGCTGAAGGAGTTGGCGGTTATATTGTTACGGTGAGCAAACCAGCTACAACCCCTGCCAGTTGTGACAATGGAGCTAGATATTTAGCACCTCCAAATAAGACTTACGCATACACAATGCAATATCATTGCAAAGGGCCTGGCGGCATTCATACAGAAACAGTATTATCCCAAAGATTAAATCAATAAATTCCTTAAATTCCATTGTAAATTCGGGGAACCATATTAAATGTCCTTATTAAAATCCAAGCGTGCACAGTTTATAATCCTCTTGGGGTTACTTGGCGGTATGGAAAAAAATTTTGCCAAAAGTGACATTAATGAACACAACAATTCTATAAATAATCTGATAATTAGTTCAGAAAAAGGTATTGAACTTCAATTGGAAGTAAGAGAAACTCCCTTAAATCTAGTTTTAGATAAAATTGCTAGTAAAACCCATGTAGCAATTCATTATTCTGCTCTCCCAGAAGGCTTGGTTACAGCTATTTGTGTAGACTCAACAGTTAAAAAAATTTTAGAATGTTTGCTGGATAAAAAAGCAAATTTAGTGGTCCGTAATCAAGATTCCAATCTACAGGCTAATAAAGACCCATTAGTTGAAGCTTGGATTTTAGGTGCTAAATTTGTCAGCTCAAATCAGAGCATCGACTGCTCTGCAAACGATAAAGACAAAAAAAAATCCCCACAAAATAGCCATGCTTCTGATGAAGAACAGAAGCGAATCAATAAGATTTTACAAGCGGCTCAATCAAAAGACTCAACAGAACGAACAACGGCAATGAGTCAACTGTTAACAGCAGGTAACCCAGGCGATCCTGCCATAAAAGCCGCACTAGAAGAAGGGCTTTCTGACCCGGATGATCTCGTTAGAGCTCAAGCAATCTCAAGCCTAGCCCATCGCGAAGGAAACGGAGCCTTAGCAGCTATTGAAGAAGCTATGCATGATAAATCGGTAGATGTAAGAATGATGGCTGTCGATAGCATTACTGATAATACCGCTTTATTACAACAAGCCCTGCACGACAGCGACGAAACCATTCAAGCTTTAGCAGAGGCCAAACTTGAGCAACTAAGTCACGAAAACCAAAAAGCCAATTAAACAGCCAGA
>CAMDMN010000226.1 GCA_945901965.1 Legionella genomosp. 1
ATTTATATTTTATAAATATATGTAGTCTGGGGGACGCCATATCATTACCCACAAGTCTGCAGAGCCTTGATGGGGTTGCATTGTCTGGAGGAATCCGAGCCACGACCGTTAGGGAGTGGAGATCTTAAGAACCACACTCCCTAACGGTCGTGGCTCGGATTCCTCTCACTTGCCAAGATAAAATTAACTTGTGGGTAATGATATGGATGCAGCAAAGCGTAATCAAGGTTTCCATTAAATTAAAAAACTATCTAGAAATTCTCGCCATAATCAGTGCAAAAAAACCACTAACTCCCGCAACTCCTAACGCTATCATAGCCAATTTTTTATCAGACACCAAGTTGAAAAAACTAATCGCACTAAAAGCTGTTAAGGCTAGAAACATACCAAAGCCAATACCCTTAGGCCATGAGTCTTCTGTATTTTGTTTTGGTTTTTCTTCTGAACTTTTTATAATATCATTGATTTTTTGATTTTTAGTTAACTCTAACACATCATATAGTAAACGAGGTAAATGAGGTAATTGTTCGACTAAAAAAGGAATATTTTGCCGTAAATTTCTAATTAATGCTTTGGGCCCAATCTGATCTTTAATCCAATCTTCTAAAAATGGTTTAGCTGTAACCCATAAATTTAAATCAGGACATAGTTGCCGGCCTAAGCCCTCAATAGCAAGCATGGTTTTCTGTAATAGCACTAATTGTGGTTGCACTTCCATCTTATAACGGCGTGCTACTTGAAATAGTTGTAAAATAACGAAGGCAAAGGAAATATCTTTAAATGGTTTTTCAAAAATAGGTTCGCAAAGTGTGCGAATATCAGATTCAAATTCTTCAATACGGGTGTCGCGAGCAACCCAACCTGAGTCTACATGTAATTGAGCTATTCGCCGATAATCGTGATTAAAGAAAGCGAGTAAATTCTCGGCAAGATAGCGTTTGTCATTATCATTTAGCGTGCCAATGATACCAAAATCAACGCAGATATATTGTGGTTCTTCTGGATGTGCAATCGACACAAAAATATTGCCAGGGTGCATGTCTGCATGAAAAAAACAATGAATAAATACTTGAGTAAAGAAAATTTCTACGCCATTTTCGGCAAGTTTTTTAAGGTTAATCCCATGTTGATTAAGTGTTTCTACATCAGCTACGGGAATGCCATAAATCCGCTCTGATACTAATATGTTTTCACGAACATAATCCCAGTATATTTCTGGTATATAGAGTAACTTTGAATCCTTGAAATTTCGACGTAATTGATTTGCATTAGCAGCTTCGCGCCGCATATCAAGTTCATTGATAAGATTGCGTTCAAATTCTTCTATAACCTCTTTAGGTTTAAAGCGTCTACTTTCTTTCCAATAGCGATCTGCAAGCGTTGCAATTGTATATAAAATAGCTAAGTCTTGGTCGATTATTTTATGAATATTGGGACGTAATATTTTTACAACAACATCTTCGCCACTATGTAAAGTTGCTGCATGTACTTGAGCAATGGATGCTGAAGCTAAAGGCTCTGACTCAAAATGAGCAAATATTTCTAAGGCTTTACTGCCGTAGGTTTCGTTAATTATGTTTAATGCTATTTCACTTTTAAAAGATGCTACATTGTCTTGTAGTTTGGCTAATTCAAGAGCAATGTCCTTTGGTAAAATATCTGGGCGGGTAGATAAGGCTTGCCCAAATTTAACAAAGATAGGGCCTAATTCTTCAAGAGATTTTCTAAGTGCTGCCCCGCGAGATAATTGATTTTTTCGAAACCAATTCCACGGATTTAAATAAACAATAAAACGAATGGGTGCGAAAAGATGAAGGCTTACAATGACTTGATCGAGCCCATTTTTAGCTAAAATATGGTTAATATATATTAGGCGGAGTAATTGTTTAATCGATTTCATAGGTTAACGCTCCGCCAAAAGCTTAACTATTTTAGCATCTAATCTTTCAACGCTTAGTGATAACTCGTCAATGTCATTGAAAAAATCTTCTATTTCTTCTTTTGGTGGAAAAACACGTAATTCCTCTTGGAGATATTCACTAAGATCTAGACGAATAGAGGTATTTAATTGCTCTTTAAATGCTAAACCACGGCGGATAATTGAGCCGACATTATGGGCAATAATATCACCAGTAAATTGTGCTAAATGTCCTTCCCAATCAATATCTATTTCGTCAAATAATTGTTTAACGTGCTGACCTAATTCTACATCGCCTGATATTTTTATTTTATCATTAAACAATGATCGCGCTTTAGATGCTGGTAATAGACTTAAGCGAATAAGTCCCATAGGGCTTGAGTTAATAATGGTATCAATATGTTTATTATATTCAGCTAGTAATTGCAGCTCACTTTTAGAAAACCGCATAAAAAAATATACGTTTAATGGGCTAATGATAATCTTTAGTACTTTGCCATTTAGGGCTTTTAATTTAAGCGGCATTGATTCATCAAGTTTTAAGGCATGATTTATGGCTTTTTGTAATAGATTTAAAGAGTATTTTTTAATCATTACGATCTCAATATTTATAGGCAATATGCAAGGCGACAATGCCTCCGCTTAGATTATGATAATGGCAATCTTCAAATTGAGCTTCCTCAATCATTTCTTTTAACTCATCTTGTTTTGGATGCATGCGAATTGATTCGGCAAGGTACTGATAACTAGCTTCATCTTGTGCAAAAAACGCGCCCATTTTTGGCATGATATTAAAAGAATACCAATCATATGCTTTTTTTAATCCTTTAATAGTAGGTGTGGAAAATTCAAGTACCATAATTTTCCCTCCTGGTTTACATACTCTAAACATTGATTTTAATGCAGCAGCTTTATCTGTAACATTGCGTAAACCAAAGCCTATAGTGATGCAGTGAAAGCTATTATCGGCAAATGGCAGGCTCTCTGCATTTGCTTGGATAAAGTTGACATTGTTATAAACCCCTTCATCAAGAAGTCTGTCTCGGCCAACAGCGAGCATGGCGGCATTTATATCAGCGAGTATTACTTGGCCTTCGGCTTTAACTTTTTTACATAACATTTTAGTTAAATCACCAGAGCCGCCAGCAAGATCAAGGACAGTTTGTCCGGCTTTTACTTGACTTAGCTCGATGGTAAATAATTTCCATAAACGATGAATACCAAAAGACATAAGATCGTTCATTAGATCATAGTTTTTAGCTACTGCCTGAAAGACTTTATCAACTTTTTTTTCTTTTTCATCCCACGCCACTGATTGAAAACCAAAATGGGTGGTTTTTTTATGTTTGGTCATAATATTCCGGATACGCAGCACGTCATCCCGAGTGTAGCAAGGGATCTCCAAAATATAGAAAAATGCCACAATCCAGGAGATCCCTCGTTACACTCTGAATGACGTGTAAGTAGTTACCATGCAATAACGGTGTTCTAACCGCAAGATTTAATGTTAACTTATCTTAGCAGAACACGGGCATTTTTTAAATTTTATTTTAAGTACCTGATCCTTGATCTGCTTCAGGATCTTTGTCATGAGCAGGATCAGCTTCATTTTGAGTGTCTGCATCATCACCACTACCGTTACCAAGATTATCAGAACCATTAGCAGCAGGTGCTGCTGAATTTTGGTCATTTTGTGGGGTCGCTGATGATTGTGGCTCAGTACTTGGTGCTGGTTGACTATCAGTATTTGGCGTTGCCTCTGTATTAGTATTTGGTATTATCTCTGTACTAGTAGCTGGCGCTTCGCTTGCAGGAACCGCGGCAGGCTCTTCTGTTAAAGCAACTTGTTGTTGCTCTTGTTCTTGTCCTGCTGACGCCTCTTGAGCTGCAGATTTTTGAGTGGTAATGGCTTTAGTCGCCATGTATGCGCCTAGTAAAACTGCGACTAAAATAATTGCTTTTTTCATTAATCTTCTCCGTAAATATTATTCTTATAAAGAGCCATAGTTGTATAATTATTAATAGTTTTCGTCAAGTCCATTTTGCATTATCTATCAAGTAATTTTTGGCAAGAGCTAAGGTATTTAAGATCGTCAGGCATAGATTGCGAGCGCTCCGCTTGCCA
>CAMDMN010000227.1 GCA_945901965.1 Legionella genomosp. 1
TTCTTCATTGTCAATGATGACTGTAATTCACCGCGCAGCGGCTTGTCACTGACAATGAAGAACTTAAGGTATTTGCGTTTTATTGCCAAAAAATGTACATTTAAATCTCAATAAAAAAATTATTGAGACATAGTTGATCTCCTGAATGTGGCACCATCTCTAACATATCGATTGGTATAAATCTATCCTTTCAGGATTAAATGGATTAACGAGGTCATTCTTCTTTTTCCGAGACCATCCTTTAATCTGTTTCTCTCGTTCAATGGCAACAACAATATTCTCACATACTTCATAATATACCAGACGGTCCGCATTATATTTTTGCGTGAACCCTTTCACCAATTTATTTTTATGTTCGTAAATGCGACGTATCAAATCACTAGTGACGCCAACATATAGTACATTGTTATATGTGTTTGTTACAAAATATACATACGATTTGGTATGCATGAGATTTCCCTTGTTGGATTGGACTATTTCCCTGTTAACGTCCTGCAGGGATGGGTATATTATCAGAAAATATTTCTTGAATGGAGCTAATAGTGTTTTTTATTTTATTTAAATCATGCCACATTCAGGGGATCCTTCGTGCAAAAAGACGCACTCAGGATGACGTACCTGGGTCTGTGGATCCTTCGTGCAAAAAGACGCACTCAGGATGACGTACCTGGGTCTGGGGATCCTTCGTGCAAAAAGACGCACTCAGGATGACGTACCTGGGTCTGGATCCTTCGCGAAAAAATATTCACTCAGGACGACGGGCCTGTGGAGTTATGTGTTTACCCTGAAACTTTGGTTATTAAAAAGAAACCATATAAGATCGTGGTTTTTGTTGAATAAGACGTTCAACAGTAGTTTTGTTAAGTCCCATCGCACCACTTACAGCGCCTTTATTTAAGTGTTGAGCACCATCTAAGAGTGATATTTCTTGTATATCTTTTGCCACATTAAAGGCTTCATATGTTACTAAGTCATCTTTTCCAGTATTAAGAAAACTATGAACCGTAGCTACTGGAAGATAAATCAAATCACCAGGTTTTACCATGGCATGAAACGCTTTTCCTTCACGATCCAACATTGTAAAGAAACCATTACCTTTGGAAATATATAAAAATGTATCACCGGCAGTATACCAGTGAGGTACACGTAATGTTCCTGGTTTTAATATTGTTTGCTGCAATGCCATCTGCTGCATTTTGGTGCTATTACTTGAGTCAATCCGTATAATAGAACCAAGCTCAGAATGATAAATTGGTTCAGTTGTTGAAAAATCACTTGAATATGGACTGTGAAGATCGGTATTTTCTGGAAAAGCCAAAGGATCAAAACCACTTAAACGATCTACATCTGAATTTTTAATACTTCGAATTTCATTCTCAGTAAGCCCCGTAGATTGCGCTAAAATAGCATCGGGGAGAAAACCCCACGCTTGCTCAAATTGCACATCAGCGGTAATTGGAGCATTGTAGGCTAGCACAAAGCTAAGCTTTTCTTTCCCTACATTTTCGAGCGAGTGTAATGCTGCTTGTGGAATTGTCCAGGTACTATTTTTATTAACGGTAAATACTTTTTTTTCACCAACCCCTTCCCATATCGTAACTCTCATTTTTCCTGTTAAAACCGTTCCAACTTCAACTGCATTAGCATGCCAATGAGGAACTCGCATTCCCTGATCTAAAAGATCATAATAAAAAAATTGCCCTAAATTATCGGATGGAAACTGAGTAGCCTTTTCTGCAATTCTCGTACCATATTTATTCTTGATAATTTGCCCTTCTGTGAAAAGATTAATGCGATATGGAAAAACAGGAGATAATTGCTTTTTTTCTTGCTCAACAAATTTGACAATTTTATCATAGCTAATTTGCTTAGAACTTACTGGAGCAGCTTTAGTAATACTAGATAAAACCAACGAAGAGCAAACAACAACCATATAAATTTTTTTCATAAATCATCCCTGTCTTTTATTTATTGTAAATGTATTAATTGCGTATGCATTTCTATTGTAAAATAACGCTTAAATTGCAAAAATGAGTCTACTTTAGGCCATTGCTCTTTATTCTCACACATCCGTAACATTTCTGCGGTAAATAATGGTTGATAATAATGTTTAACAAAAGGTATTACATCAGCTAACTGCTTGAAATTTTTTATAACAACCGTAGAATCTTCAACTAAATGAGATAAATTAATTCTTTCCATAATATTAGAAAGATCATCGTCAACCATAGACGTTGATTTTATCCACTTACATAATACTGAACGCGGTTTAATACATAATAACTGTAACCCATCACTAATTTTAGGCTCCATCAACACGATTTGCGAATGAAGTTCAAATTTAAAACAACATAAAAAATCAAGAAAGCTACATTCAATATTATTAGCAATAGAATCACCAAACCAGCGACTTATTTCATTATAAAAAATCTTAGGAAAATGACGCTCGATTTCATTTAAAGTTTCATCATCATTAATTTGTTTAAGCATTGCGTATGCAGTAGGATCTGCATGTAGTAAGTTTAAATCAGGTAAATCTATATTTTTAAGTTTATCTCTTAAAAAAGATAAAAAGCTTGGCGTTGGCTTTAATATAATAATTTCCCATCTATCCTGCTTCATAAATCTCTCCTCAACTATCTGACTCAAATGAGCACAACATGAAAAGCGAAAAATCCACAGCAACAACAGGTAAAACAATTCACCAAGAACTAAATAGCAATGGTGAATAAATAATAACAGCCTAGCATCAAATAAAACCAAAATGCAATAGGTTTTAATCTAAATTACAACAAATTTCATCTTATTAGAGCAAAATGATTTTTAGTTAATAAATGTAGACTTAAAACACGTGATCGACGATTATATTTACGATAGTTAATCTATGAGAAAAAATATGATGATAATATTCACAATGGTTCTAAGCTTCATAGGCTTAATTTGGTCGGCAAACCATTTAGTTACTGCAGCTTTTGGTATAGCTTCACACTATCGAGTTTCGCCATTAATCATAGGCCTTACTCTTGTAGCCATTGGCACATCATCACCAACATTAATGGTTGCCATAACCGCAGCTTTAGAAGGACGCACAGAACTTGCCATTGGCAATGCAATAGGTGCCAATATCGCTAATATTGGCTTAGTTCTAAGTCTAACCATACTCTTCAAACCCCTAACCATAAAATCTTCGATTTTGCGTCGTGAATATCCAATTTTATTAGTTATCATGCTATTTACTTATTCACTAATTTTAAATGGTCATTTATCTATTATAGATGGCTGTTTATTTTTATCAGGCTGTGTCGCTTTAATTGGTTATTTTGTCCATCTTGCAAGACGCACAAAAAATGACGCCTTATCCAAAGAATTTAAACAATCAATTAATATTAAGCGGCCGATAAAGGCAAATATAATAAGTTTAAATTTAGGACTAATAATTCTACCTCTAAGCTCATATTTTCTAGTAGATAGCGCCTTAAAAATTGCCGTAAAACTTGGGATGAGTGAGCTAGTAATGGGGTTAACTATAATTGCTATTGGTCTATGCATACCTAATCTAGTGGCATCTATGATTGCAGCATATAAGGGCTATGATGATATAGCTATAGGTAATATTCTCGGTTCTAATATGTTCAATTTATTAGTAGTTATGGCATTCCCAGGAATTATCAACCCATCTGCCGTTAATAATCATATATTGTTTCGAGATATTCCTGTAATGTTTATTATAACTCTCGTGCTTTTATTTATAAGCTATAATTCTAAACATAAAATTGAACGCTGGCATGGCGGGCTACTTTTACTTATTTATTGTTGCTATATGGCATCTCTAATATTTAATGCAGCCGCTTAATTAAAATAAATCCTCTTGAGACAAACCAAAACGCTCAAATAAAACCCGAAGCGCCTTAAGACCTTCAACTTGGATTTGCCTCACGCGCTCACGAGTCAAATCAATTTCTTTCCCTACCTCTTCAAGCGTTGCCTTTTCAAAACCGCGCAAACCAAAGCGCCTAGCTAAAACTTCCTGC
>CAMDMN010000228.1 GCA_945901965.1 Legionella genomosp. 1
CAACTTAGTAAATTTGCTGAAAAAGAAATACTTTTAACGAGCAGATGCGAAAGATTAAAAGCCCAATTTGATCAGTGTATTACACACCAATTTACTGAGCCTACATTTAGTACCGATAGTTACCATATTATCGAGGACACATGGCATAGTTTTTCTCGCCAATACAATGTATTAAAAGAGATTATGCCATTAACTCATCCATGCCCCGATGATAAATATAAATTAATTGGTCATTTAGCGAAAACCTATATTTCAAGCCATCCTAGTTCTTTTATCATTGATGACTTCATTTCTGCACTGGAAATCGCGCCGCAATTATTAGATGAGAAGGTGACTGAATACGAGCGTGTCTTAATCGAGTTGTTGACAACAATTGATGACGAATATATCAGATCTGAAATTATTGAAAAATTTGCAATTCTTGCGACAAAAAGATTGGAATGGATGAGTATAGAGTATGGTGAAGATGATGTATTAAGCAGGGCTGCAAAACAGGGGAATGTTGGATTGATTCATTGGTTGGAAGCTAGATTAGACATAGGTCATATTGCAATAAAACGAGTAGTCAATATTGCAGTTGCTGCTAAACAATGGACGGTAGTTGACTATTTTTGCAACTCTTCTTCTCTTGAGCCACAACAAGAGGTTCTAAAAGAACTGTTGATCTCCGCGGTTAGTTCAGGGCGGTTAGAAACTGTTAAAATTTTATGTGGTGGCATCATTACACATTTTACTGAGAGACTCCTATCTCAGACACTGGTCGATGCAGTTACAAAAGGGCACCTTAGTGTTGCACGATATTTATGTCAGTTGCATGCACCAGCAACTAGCGCCGCTTTATTGGCTAAGTTGCTTAAACTGGCCGTGCAATTTAAACATCCTGATTTAGTTGATTTTATTGGTAATTTACCATCAAGTGAATTATTAAAATTGAGTGTTGAGCGTGAGTTGGAGTATGCTGCCATGCACAACGATATTTTCAATGTACAACAGTTATGTCAGTTGCGAACTAATGCCCCAAGTCGTCGAGCACTTGAAAAAAATTTTCTGAAAGCTGTTGAATGTGGCCATATAACTATTGCCAAGTATCTCGGTAGCATAGATAATTTTGTATTTAGCCAATCTATAATTGACAATGCTTTCGAATCCTCCATTATAAATGGATTTTTGCCTCTCATACAATATTTAGGTGGTTTGACTCCAATTGGTCCAAGTCAACCATCTGTCGAGCGAAGTCTACAGCAAGCTGTTCATTATAAGCGTTTAAATTGCGTACAATATTTGTGTTCAAGGGAAACAACGCGTCCACGCCAGCAGGCTATAGAGAAAGCGTTGAGGGCTGCAACAAATTCAGGTGATGTTAGTATCATTGCATGTCTGCTTACATTGGTAAGCTCTAGGAGCATTGAGCAAACTATGCAATTGGCGGTTAAAGATGGAAATCTAGCTATTGTGCGATTATGCTGTGAATTAAATCCACCTTTACCTGATGTAATAAGCGCCTTAATTAGAGTCGCTCAATCAAAGAAGCGTGAGAATGTAGAGGTTTATCTTCTCGGTCTATTGGAGCCTTTGCCACAACATCAGGTAGTAGAGTCAATGACTCTCGAAGTATTACCCACCATGGCGCTTGCCCCACAGCTAGTGCAAAATCATCCAAGTCTCCCGTCTTCAGTACCTGTTATATTGTCCTCTGTGAGTGGTGGTGGCAATTTAATAAAAAGTGTAAGCACTAGTGCATTGCATACATTAGGTCTATTTGGTTCTTATAGTGCTAGATTTCAGATTAATTCAGATGGATTAATTCCTCTAGTTCGTAGCACTTCAGCATAAAGTGCTTACTAAATCCATTCCCATTCCCATTTCAAGTAGTAATCCGTCTTTAACGCTTCGTAAACTTGAGTGCGAGAATCTTACGTGAACGGATTGGTTACTAAACATATCAGTTCCATTCTGAACTTTGAGGGAATCATCATGAATAAAAAGTTTAAACTTTGAATTAATTTTTTTAGAGGAGCTGTGATGCATGCCTAGGAAGGAGATAGTACATTGTTTTTCTTCAGAAGAGACCGTTACCACCACTTCATCATGAAGTAATTTCTCAAGTATTTTTCTGAGAGCGGTTTCTTCATCTTTATCACTTAGCACGGTTTTTTCTACCGCTGTTGCCGCACCTGCTGCTTCAACTGCTTCAAGCTCTCTCAAAGCAGCTTGCAATTTTTCAATTTCTTTTCGAATGGTTGCGGCCGTTTTCATTTTATGAATTTCTCCTTATAGGCAAGTAGCCAAAAATATAGAAAAACTTTAGCAACTATTTTAATTGTAATCAAATATATAATTAAAAATCCTTTTAATTTCGTATGTTGTATTCATTATTAATATATATTTTTTTGTCGTCATCTCGTAATGATCATCTGAACGACAAAAATTTTTATTCATATATTTTAGTAAACTGCCTGTTATAATACTGCCCACAACGACAAATATATTACTTTAGTAAAGGATGAGAAACAATGCCATTACAATACCCTAAACCAATCATGAACGCTGTAAATAGTAAGATGAACAGGCTTTTTGACGACTTTATCTATGCTACTCAGCATGGTTTTCTTGGTAACATGAATACGATTATTGATCATGTGTACGAACTTATCACGGATAGTGATCGTAAGCTTTGGTTTGACGTTTCTTTGTATGCTTTGCAGATCTCCGCCGAGTTTGGCCACGTTGATGGAGTTAAATGTATTACCGAACGACGCCCTTCAGGCGACAAGGCAAATATTATTTTGGCATACCGAGCAGCCATGCGCAAGGCTGCCCAAAATGGACATAAAGAAGTTGTAGACCACATGCTAGATTACGATGAAGTATTATATTACGCCGACATCCATGCCCCGCTATTTGACAATTATCTCCATCAACTTATTTCGCAACAACTAGCTAAGCTCAGGGAGCAAGAAGAGCACTTCCTAAGTATAAAGCCCAGAGGTATTTTTAATATTAAAGAAACTGAATTTTTGTATTATGTGTATATACTTATCAATCTTATTCGTCGTAATGATTCTGAGTTGATACCGCATATCCGCAAATTACTCACACTGCCTTTATTAGTAAATAAATTGGATGAATACAATGTCTGCATAGGTGATGGTAGATCAAATTACGTCTATCGTTTTAGTCTAGAAATCCATAATGAAGCAGCATCAATAGCATTACTAGAATTGCCAAATGTTCATCAAAGTGCAAGATTAAACGAATTTTATATAGATGGAGCACGTGACGCTGAAGAAGGTTTAAGCATGCGATCAACAGTCAGAAACAAGGAATCATCAATGCGAGAATTACAACCAGGAGAACAGCGTATTATTGATCTTGTGAAAGCACATTATAATCTCACTATGCTCGAAAATGGTGGCACAAAGACCGTGTTCAATACGTTGAAAACTTATTTAAAAGACAAATATAACGAGATGCCTGCGACAGCAATTGTAAAAGGCTTAGCAACACCGCTGCCCTTTGAGTGGAGTGATTTTTGCAAAATGACACTCAGCGTAGATGAAAAAATACTAGCACTACAAGCATATTATAAACATATATCACATACTGCTCATCGATTTTTGTCAACACCTAACCCTTGGATAACAAGCAAGCCTGATTTTTGGATATCCAGAGATCAAACTGGGCGTTATGCTGATTATGTAAAACACACTGACTTAATTGCCTACTTTTGGTTAGCAATCAATGATAATAAAGTGCCAGCTACCGATGGACAAACTATTGCTGGTCGTAGAGAATTTTTTATCAACTCGCTTGCACTCCTAGGTAGAGCCAAAAATTGGAATAAACCACCGCGCCATAAAAAGAATATTTCTGGGGAGCTCATGTATGATGCAGAACTTCATGAGGTAAGGGAAGAATATGATGATCTTTGTAGTGATCATCCTTCATGTGAGATGGGGATTTTGCGTCGTATAT
>CAMDMN010000229.1 GCA_945901965.1 Legionella genomosp. 1
GAACGCCAGTAAAGTCAAAACGTCTATCGCTTGATAAGGTTTGTTCAGAGATAAGTGTTTAAAAAGTGGGTGTCAGGTTTTATTACATATATCTCATTGTTATTTTTTGGTGACAGCAATAAATTGACGCTTTGCTAGCCATAATGCTAGGCGCTGTAGTGGGTTTTTATTACCTCCCGGTCGCCATGTTTTAGCCAACTTATTGCCATAAGCATCAAACTGAAGACCCCAAGGGGCCGCCAATACGTTACCTCGTTTAAGCAGTATTTTTAAGACTTGTGTGGTGGCAACTCCGGCACAGAGTTCGCAAGCCATTGGCGTTGAGGGTCCTTTATGGTTAAGAAAATCCACGGCAGACGGGTCGATCAAATAACCTCTCTGTAACATGGCAGGCGCTAAACCAAGTAAAAAATGTAGGATTTTGTCATTTTCCGCTTTACCTTTCAGTTGAAAATAGTCTTCAAAGCTCATTTGACCGGGCAAAAAATTCAACAGTGCCGCACTCATACCTAAAGGTGCAACGGTAACAGCAGGTATGCCCTGTTCAGCGCAATAAGCAAATACCTTTTCTCTGGCATCGAAGGCAAAAAAATCTAGCCCATCGACGTAGACATCCACATCCCTAAAAAATTCTGACAGGTTGTCGGCATTGACACCAGAGGAGAATTTTTTAATAGTTAGTGTAGGGTTAATATCCAGTGCCATGGCTGCCAGTACATCAACCTTAGGTTGATTTAGGTGTGAAAGGCTGGCACCCACTTGACGGTTGAAGTTGGGTAGTTCAAAACGATCAAAATCGGAAATGTTAAATTGTCCAATGCCTAGCCGTGTCAGGGAAAGAAGATGGCTTCCGCCAACACCGCCCATACCGGCAATTGCAATTCTTTTCGATTTAAGTGTATCTTGTTCTTTAGACGTTACCCAGCCAATAGTTCTTGAAAAAGCAGTTGGGTAATCAAAGAAATTCTGGGACATGTTCTTTATCCTGGTTGAAATTTAATAATTGAGATTCATGGAAGAGCATAAAGATAGTTGTAATGCCTACAGAAGATCTCTTCACATAAAATGTTACAGTACTAGTTTATTTAACTTGCTGGTTAAGGTTTTCGATATGCCATAAACTTAGCTAAAGCTAACTTGTATTTTGAGCGCGTATAGAGAGAGAATTGCAATCTATATTAGGGTTAAGTTTTTTTCGACTGATTGATAAAACTCTTTTAACTGGGGCGTTAAGGAATTTATAAATGCACCTTTTGAGTAAAATAAGGCTCTTTGTCCATGATAGTCACCGGTTTCACTTAGTTGAATAAAAGTAATTCCCAAACGATTGAGTTGCCTTGCCAGGGCTGGTTCCATCATAACAGCTGCATAAGTAAGATTCTGATATTCCGCTAAAGAATTTACAGCAAAATAAAGTCCAATTGCGATAAACGGGAAATACCGTATTTCTTCATTTATGTCTTGTGAAATTGGTTTTAGATTGATACCTTCAGGACTTTTTGCATCGAGACTTCTTCGCCTAAACATAGAAGATACTGCCAAGCGTGAAATTTCACCAACTTTACCAGCAGCTCCTTCCCGCAAAAAGGTTACTTTTTTAGGGTTAAAAATTTGTGAACAATTAACCTCAAATGGCAGCAATGCTTTTGGGTTTTCTTGGGGTGGCGTGACTAATCTTATACAACCCGCATATTCTTGTGTTTCTTTATGTAATATCAAAATATGTGTTGAATAGTCATCAAACATGTCTTTTTCACAGTTCTTGATGCAATCTTTTTCATAACCTAATTCCACACAATAAACATCATATCTCAGTTTAAATGCGGCTTCTTTTAGTTTTATGGTACTTGCAATTTGTATTGAAAAATAGTCATGAAAATGATTTGCCAAAGTTTGATCAGTCATACGTGGTTATCCGCTATCGTTTATTATTATCTAACAAAAGTATAGATGAACTTGCTTTGATAATAGGGCTAAGAAAAACAATAGCCCAACGAATCAATAACTCATAAGTATTTGACATGCAAGGTAGATATGACGTTGTGTGCTATCTACTTAGTATCAAAAAGATAACTTTTTTAGATCTGAAGTTTCAAGCGCTTCGAGTTCAGAATGTCGAATATAATGCTGTTTGAAATCATGGTGCCAAAGGGAGTTTGCTAGGACTTCACTGATAGTGATTTCAAAAGGCAGTCGTTCACCATTAAATTGAAAGGGTTCGCCTATTTGTTGTAAGTTGAAGCCATGTTTATAAAGAATTTTGGCGAGAGCGTTGGAGACAAAAAAATAACAATTATATATATTGTGTTTTTCACAATGGAGCGCACCTGCACGGATTAAGCCCCATATAATACTCTGTTGTAAGCGTTTTCTCCGATGAAAGGGGATGACGTTATCGTCTTTAGTCGGCTCCTTTTCATCAGCTAATGCAAGTGTATTAATATAATCGACACCGCGTTTTCTAATGCTTTTTATCAAGCAGAGTCTTGATATCTCGATTGAGCGATTGAGGTGATTGTTGCTTATTTGAGTGGTGAGAGCGCAATGTTTTTCAAGGGGTAGTAGTTGATCATTTTTAAACACCATCCTCATAGCTCCAACCCATTGACCATCCTGTTTGGTTCTGACAATAAAATGCGCAGCATGGTCATCGTACTCATCAAACTCTTGTTCCTGGGGGAAATCTGCTTTATTTTCAAAACCCATTTCTTCACAATAAACCTGATAGCGGATGCCATAATGGATGGCTTTACTTTTCGGAGTGTCTGCTAAAAGCACTTCATAATGTTGATCAAACATAAGATACCTGATGGTTGTTAAGTTAATGGCTTTATACTTACTGCTAAGTTCAGTGGCTATGGCTTTTGTAACTGCGTTTTGCGATTGTTCTTTAGCGTTACTAATAGCTTGGTATTGTAGTGCCTTAAATATTAAGAAACTATTAAGCAGGCAGAACAAAAAAACTTTTAATAAACAGGAAAATCTATCTAACGGTTATTAAGTGCTGCTGAATAAAGATTTTGTCTTTTAAAGGTTAGCGAGCATTAGTCGCCAACCGTGAATGATCGCTTAACGTAATTTTAGTTTTTCCAATAAGTTAGTTGCTGCTTTTTTTTCTGTAAAATCAGCTTCCGCTTGAATAAGGGGTTCAAGTATTTCAATGGCTTTTTCAGGATTGTTATTGGCCACGTAAGATTCTGCCAAATGAAATTGAATATTAGGTTCTTTGAGAGCTAAACCAGCGGCTTTTTCAAGTAGGGCTAAGCCTTCTTTAGCTTGGTTTTGTTTTATCAAAATGGAGCCATACGTATCTAGAATAGCAGCAGATTCAGGCGCTTTCTCGTAAGCCTTTTTGCCATATTCAAGGGCGCGTGGATCATTTTTTTGTGAATACAAGAAGGCGAGATTGTTTAAGGCAAGGGCATTGTCGGTTTGCTGAGTTAGCATGGCCTTGTAGTGTGCTTCCGCTTGCTGAGGATCGTTCTGTTGTTGATAAATAGTCGCCAGTTTAAAATGAGCAGCTATATTTTTATTATTTTTTTCCACTGCACCGTTAAGGAGTTTAATGGCTTCAGTTTGTTTCTTCTGAGCGATCAATAAATCAACTAAGGTAAATAATATGCGGTCATTTTGTTCGATGTTATAAGCCTTTTGATACATTTCAGCGGCCTTATTCAATTTTTTGTCACTCAGATAAGCATCCCCTTTTAATAGTTTACCCAATACCAGCTTTGGAAAAAGGCTATCTATTTTATCGGCTATTTTTAAGGCTTCTTCGGTCCGCTTGAGTTTAATTAAATAGGCGGTTTTATAAATTAAGGCTTCCGGATTATTAGGTGTTAGTTGTGCAGTTTCATCCAATAATTTGAGTGTTTCTTGCTCTTTATCAGGTTGCTCACTCATTAGCTTAATTAACAACAAACGAGTCCCGATATTTTGTTTATCTAGGCTTATTAATTTGAGCA
>CAMDMN010000230.1 GCA_945901965.1 Legionella genomosp. 1
ACAAGACCGAGATGATCCAGCGATTTTGTTGTGTAATCTGCTACGTTCACTTTTATTCCACCAAAAGTGAGTAATAGATCAAAATATGGGATCCGTGTCAACTCTTTTTTACAGAGTAATTCAAAAAATTAGGTGCGGAATGAGGGATATATCAAACACTAACTCCATAACTTTTTTCGAAATTGCACCGTATACTTCTGGATCAAAGGTGCCACTAAGTAGCCTTTCTTGTGATTCATCATACATTTTTACTGGGAATGTTTTACCTGGATTCACCATGCTAAATGCTTTTACCCAACACTCTTTCATAACCATTTTGCGCGTTGATTCTTCAATCATCGTGTCCACATCCAATAATTTCGCATGAATAGACAAAAACCTACTTGTTTCATCGTCTTCTACTTTGATTGTTTTTGGCATGATAATTCTCCTAAAATTAACTTGTCATTTACAGTATAGTACAATTTTTTTGCTTTGCCGGAGGGTTGTGGGTGATTTTTGCTCATGCGTGCATTTGTAGGTTTAATTTTTGAAATGAGCTTCTATTTGGGTTACTTGAAGTTCTGCTAAACTAAATTAATATATATTAAATAAGCAATTTAAGGATGTTTAAACGACAAATTATTGAGTTGTTATTTGTCAGCAACAAAATTCAAAACTAAGTTTTAGTTTTAGATTGTCTTCTTCATTTTTCGTTAATTTTTTATCTTGTTTATTCGTCAGATAAAAAATATCCTCAACGCGCTCACCTGCTGTTGAAATTTTTGCATTATGGAGATTAATTTCTTCTTTTAAAAATATATGGCTTAAAGTAGCTAATAGCCCTGGCCTATCTTTTGTAACTAAGAATAAGCAGGTTTGTTTAGTTTGTTTATCTTCACTAAATGAGATTTTAGGAGGAAAATTGAAATGAGCTTCCCTTTGGGTCATTCGGCGTTCTGTAATTGTTGGTGGGGGAATTTTGCCTGATAAGTATTTAACTAAAGTTTCTTGCATGATTTTGGTTTCTTTTTCATCAAAAAAAACTTGATCTTTTTCGGTGAGGATAATATAGGTATCTAAGTCAAAATTATTGTCATTTTTAAGAATTGTGGCTTCTTGTATTGTGGCTCTATAGTTAGATAAAATTGTGGTTGTAATAGTAAAGCGATCATCTCTATGAGGCATATAAACAAATACTTCGGTTCCGCCTTCGGTGTGGTGAGGCATAATTAAAACTAAAGGGAAGTTTTTAGTATTAATAATTGCTTTAGTATGTTTTGCAATGATTTTTGCAGGTTCATGGAGGAAATATTTTCCTTTGAAATTAGACCATAAATCATTAATTACCTTAATTGGAATATCATCTTTAATTAAAAGCGCTAACGCTTGTTCTTTGCGGGTATTAATAATGCTTTCTTCATTAACTAATGATTTATCTTGGTGTAATAGATGATTAGCTGAAAGATATAATTCTTTTAATAGTGAATCCTTCCAGCTATTCCATAATTTAGGATTAGTGGCACAAATATCTGCAACTGTTAACAAATATAGGTAATCTAAATATTCAGTTTCAGGTAATAGATTACAAAAATTAGCAATTGTATTTGGATCATATATATCTTGGCGCGAAATAGTTTGTGACATTAATAAATGATTATGGACTAACCATACTAAGAGTTTTTTATCTTTAAGATTAAGGCGGTGGCGTTTGGCAAATATTTGTGCTTCCACCGCGCCTAGCTCAGAATGATCTCCACCTCGTCCTTTAGCTATATCATGAAATAAAGCTGCTAAATAAAGAATTTCACGTTTTATAATGTTTGGCATTAATTTAGCGCATAAGGGAAAATTTTCATTATATTTGTCATCAAGAAAGCGAGTTAAATTTCGTATTACAAATAATGTATGTTGATCTACAGTATAGGTATGAAATAAGTCATATTGCATTTGTCCAGTTACTGCCGCAAAACAATCAAGATAATGGCTAAGAACGCCATATTGGCTCATACGTTGTAAAATTTCATAAGGGTTATCAGCAGTTTTAATGATATCCATAAACAAGGAAGTGGCTGATTTTGATGCGCAAAATCTTTTTGTCATTAAATAATACGATTGACGAATTAGTCTGATTGTACTTGCGCGTACACCAATAATTTGTGGGAATTTTGCAAATATTAAAAAAATCTCAAGTAAAGCTAACGGATTTTTTTTGAAAACGTTTTGATTTTTTACTTCTATATAATTATTAGATAATAAAAAATTATTATCTAATGGAGTTAACTTATGTTTTTGGGTATAAATAATGGTTTCAGCAAACCATTGTAATAGTATTTCATTTAATTCCTTTACTCTTTTAATGACTTTAAAATATTCCTTCATGAATCGTTCTATGCCAAGTGATTTAGCATCATCTTTATACCCAAATAATTCTGCGAGTTTAATTTGATAGTCAAATAATAATCTTTCTTCATTTTTTAAAGAAAGCGTGTGTAATGCAAATCTAATTTTCATTAAAAAATGTTCACAGTAATTTAGTTCTTCATATTCTTTGTCAGTGATAAACCCATGTACTATGCCCTCACAAAGATGATTTATGCCAAAATGCCGTTTACTAATATTTAAAATAACTTGCAGATCTCTTAAACCGCCCGGGCCATATTTTACATTTGGTTCAAGGTTATAAGCTGTTTCGCCATATTTTTCATAACGGATTTTTTGCTCATCTACTTTAGCAAAAAAATAATCAGAGCTTGGCCACATATTAAGTTGATGAACTTGATAGCGTAATTTCTCTATTAAAGAACTACAGCCACAAATTATATGCATATCGAGAATGGTAGAAATTACCGTTAGATCTTTGTTTGCAAGCTTAGCACATGCTTTTGGGGTAGTAATTTGATGACTTATATCTAAGCCAATATCCCAACAATCTTTAATAAAATCTTCAGCAAAAACTAAAACAGATTTAGATGTTTTTTCATTATAGAGAAGAAGTATATCAATATCTGAATTAAGAATTAATTCTCGCCGCCCATAACTACCAATGGCTAAGAGACAGAATTCACCTTTTGCATCGAGATTATGTTGTTGAAATAGAATAATTAATATTTTATCAATATTGGTAACTAATTTGTGCATTAAATGAGTAATATTAGCAGATTCGCGAAACTCATCCATGAGCTCAGATTTAAGCTTATTAATTGAATTTCTTAAAAATCGATTAGAAACTTTCATTTTTTATTTATTTTTCCCAATCCTTTGGTATCTATAATGGATAACTAATCAATAATATACCTAATCAACTTTAAAATGCTACGCTCTCAAGGAGTATATGTAACCCTTAGAACACCTGTAGCCTTGATGCAGCGTAGCGTAATCAAGGTTTTAAGCCCCTTAATATTAAATTATGAGCAATTAAAGTGAAAACCTTGATTACGCTATGCTGCATCAAGGCTACTCATGGTAGAAAAATTTGAATTTAATAGTTTTCATTGCTGTACTTAATCAATTGTGGTATAAATAGCGGCGTTTTAAATTCACACACGTTTCGACACATAAGACTGGGTCCCTTTGGGGTGTTTTATGGGAAGCGTGGAGGCATAACCCTGGAGATAATATGAAAATTAGTATGAAAGAACTGCTTGAAGCTGGTGCTCATTTTGGGCATAGAACCAGATTTTGGAACCCTAAAATGGCTGAATACATTTTCGGTTCACGAAATAAAATCCACATTATTGATCTTGAAAAAACCATACCTTTAATGAATGATGCATTGAATTATGTTGGTAAACTTGCGTCACATAAGGCTAAAATTTTATTTGTTGGTACTAAGCGTGCAGCAACAGAAAGTATTCGTGAGCATGCAAGACGATCTGGTATGCCATATGTTGATCACCGTTGGTTAGGTGGGATGTTGACTAACTATAAAACTGTTCGTCAATCTATATTTCGTTTGAAAGAGTTAAAAAAATTAAGTG
>CAMDMN010000231.1 GCA_945901965.1 Legionella genomosp. 1
GCGATAACCGGGAAAATCAAACTATAATCAATCTACCGTCAGCACCGATGAAAGTAATTGATTGGTATATGCATTTTGTGGCGATTTTAGAATTTGCTCCGTACTCCCAAACTCAACTGCCTTACCTGCCTGCATCACCAGCACATCGTCAGCTATATACGACACCACCGATAAATTATGCGTGATAAATAAATATGATAAACCAAATTCATATTGTAATGATTTTAATAAATTAAGAATTTGGGCCTGTACTGACATATCTAGTGCGCTCGTGGGCTCATCACATATTAATAATAAGGGCTTAGTCGCTAACGCTCTCGCAATACATAAACGCTGGCGCTGACCACCTGAGAATTGATGAGGATATCTTGATAAACTATTGCGCGGTAAATTTACCTGATCTAATAACTCATATTGTCTTAATCTAATTTTAGAGTGACTCATTCTTTGGGCTTGCAAACCTTCAGCAAGAATATCATCTATAGTCATTCTTGGGTTCATTGATGAATATGGATCTTGAAAGATAATTTGTACTTTTTTTCTAAATTCTCGCAAATCACGACCATGTAAATCAACGATATTTTTACCACAAAAAAATGCTTTACCTGAAGTTATAGCCTGTAAACGCATCAAAGCGCGGCTTGTCGTTGTTTTACCACAGCCTGACTCACCAACTATGGCTAGAGTTTTACCTCGTTGTAAATTAAAGGATAATCCATCTACCGCTTTAAATACCGCGTGAATACGCGGGAAAATACCATGACTCTCTTTAAAATGAACTTTAAGATTATCAACTGCTAAAATTATCTCGTCATGCAACACCCTTGGTTGATATTCTTCATTATGAGTTGATAAAGGCGGAAGAGTCTTGTGCTCTGGATATAAATGACAACGTACAACTGATCCTTCTTTTATTGATTGTAGTTTCGGCGGGATTGTACTACATGGGGTAAAAGCATGGGCGCACCGCGGATGGAAGCGGCAACCTGAAGGCAATGCATCCATATTAGGCACACATCCTATTAAAGTTTGTAAAAGCTCAGCCCTTTTATCAAATGATGGTAACGACATAAATAACTGTTGTGAATATGGATGTTGCTGCTCTTTAAAAAATTGCAATGCAGGAGCTGATTCAACAACATGGCCTGCATACATGACACATACATGGGTCGCCATAGCCTTAACTACCGCTAAATCATGGGTTATCAATAAAAGACTCATTTTATATTGCAATTGTAATTTTTTTAAAAGCGCTAATATTTGTGCTTGTATGGTTACATCAAGGGCTGTGGTTGGTTCGTCAGCTATTAATATTTCTGGATTAGAGGCAATAGCCATAGCAATTACAATACGCTGCTTTTGACCACCAGATAATTGATGCGGATATTGTCGTAAACGCTCTTCTGGCTCGGAAATTTCAACTACTCGGAGTAAGGATATCATCCGTTCTTTAAGTAAATCTTTATCCAAATTTTGATGCGCTAAGATTGCCTCAGCTAATTGCTCGCCAATTGTTAATACCGGATTAAGAGCTGTCATTGGTTCTTGAAAAATCATTGCCAATTTTCTGCCGCGAATTGTCCGCATTAGCTCTTCAGGTAAATTAAGAATATCTTCATCTGAAAAATTAATAGCAGAATCTTGGCCATATAGAGCATCACTAGGCAAAAGACGCATCATCGCGAGTGAGGTCATAGATTTACCACAACCAGACTCACCCAATAACACAAGGGTTTCACCAGGAGTTAAACTAAAACTCACATCATCAACAGCGGTGATTTTACCTCTTGTAGTTTGAAAACCAACAGATAAGTGTTTGATTTTAGCTATATCATTCATTTATAAACATTCCACATCAAGGTTAACCGTGTATAATGCTATTATTCATTATAATAAGATTAATATATGGTACGTGCATTATTTTTTATAGCTTTATTTTCATTTTCTTGGTCTTTATTTGCCAAACCTCATACTCTAGTTGATCAAGTTGTCTATTACATTGATCATCATCCAGTTAGCATGTTAATTAAAATTCACCAAATAACTTAAAAACCATGACAAATATATCTTCTACAAAACGCGGAATAATTTGGCTTCTCGGAGTTTCATTTGTATTATTCCAATTTTTTCTACAACTTTCTTCAGGCGTGGTAATTGGCACAATTATGCAAGATTACCATCTGTCCGCTTTAGTTGCAGGACTTTTGAGCGGAACTTTCTATATTACCTATACAATTTTACAAATACCGGTTGGCATATTATTTGACCGAAAAAACACGCAGCTATTATTATCATCAACTACTGTTCTATGTAGCATTGGTTGCTTTATCTTTGCATCAAGCACTAGCTTATTTGGTTTATTTTTAGGCCGCTTTTTAATAGGCACGGGCTCAGCCTTTGCATTCGTTGGCTTATCACATTTATTACGCCTATATTTTAAACCTAAACAATTTGCCTTCATGATTGGTTTATCTGAAACTTTAGGTTTTATTGTAACCGTAATTGGCATGATTACGCTTGGCGCCTTAGTTAGCAAATGGGGATGGCGATATTTTATTAATATTGCGGGCTTTTTTGGCTTAACTATCGGTTTATTATCTAAATTTATAATTCCTGCAACTAAACCTAGTAAATCATCTGAAAAAAACTATTTACAACAACTTATACAGATCTTAAAAAATAAACATGCATGGATTAATGGAATTTTTGTGGGCCTAACTTTCTCAACTGTTACGGTTTTTGGCGCCTTATGGGCAGTACCTTTCATTAAGGTTAAATTAAACTGTAATCTAACCATAGCAAGTATTGTAACGGCCATGTTCTTTCTTGGCACAGCCCTTAGCTGCCCATTATTTGGTTGGCTTTCAGCTCATGTTAATAAGCGAAAATATCTAATTTTAGGATCATGCATTTCAACTGCCGCTTTACTTATTTTATTATTATATCTACCCACTGAATCTAAAATTTTAGTAGCACTTTTAATGTTTCTAATCGGCACTTGTTGTGGCGCCTATATGCTCGCTTATACAATTGCTAATGAGTTAGCACCTAAAGACTCACTATCAACTTGTACTGGGTTTACAAATACGTTAGCAGTAATTACAACCCCTCTTCTCCAGCCATTAATTGGTTATCTTTTAGATTCATCTTCAACCACTAAAATCTATACTGTTGCCGACTTTCAAATAGCATTACTTATAATTCCTATGTCTTTAGTCATTGCTAGTATATTAGTGTGTTTTTTACCAGAAAAGAATATATGAATTTCTCTAGGTTAATCCAATTAAATGCAAAACTTAGAATCATTAGTTAAATAAGGCGTAAATTTGGCACCAATATATAAATGCCGACGTTTCTTCTCGTAGATTATTTAACTTACTATAGTAGATTATATTTTAATTGACCGATGCACGTCATCCCGAATACAGTGAGGGATCTCCTTAGGCACGCTTTTTACTACTTCCTAAGATTCCTCACTTTGTTCGGAATGACGTGCATTTAAAATTTAATCTACTATAAAATAAATCAACCGAGATTAATTTCAGCTTTATCACCAAAAACATCCTTACTCAACGCACAAAATCCAGGCTCTTTTCCTTTTGACACAAAACCTGCAACCATTGAATTTTGTTTAATAAAATCATTAAGGACTAAATGTAAGTTTGGGGAAGATATACGAATATGCCATGGGCCTTCTGGTGCTTGATTTACATTGATAAATTGAGACATA
The DNA here is from genome assembly GCA_945901965.1 of Legionella genomosp. 1. Lineage (GTDB taxonomy): Bacteria > Pseudomonadota > Gammaproteobacteria > Legionellales > Legionellaceae > CAMDMN01. The sequence continues at coordinate 3,731 of CAMDMN010000231.1, forward strand.
GCAGCTGAAACTCCATCAGCATCATGCCATCCTGCAACAGCTCCACGTAAAGCATCAGATTCATTAGTATTAACCGAATAAAATCCACTCCCATTATTAAAATGGCATAATACTCCTGAAAATTGCTGCTTTTTATCTTCATTACCTGTTAACCAAATCTGTCTAAACCAAGCGGATTTGGCAGTAACAAACTGCTCTTTACTATTTTTATCAACTTGAATATGA
>CAMDMN010000232.1 GCA_945901965.1 Legionella genomosp. 1
AAAGTTATTGGTGCTATAAAATTTATGGTATATGGGGTAACTTGTTTAGATTCAAAATAATCACCGGTAAATTCAGGCGGTCTAAATCTTTTATTTAAGGAATGCTTGCCACCGCGATAAGCCAATAATTGGCCTTTAGCGTTATAAAAAGCAATAGCTTGCATTTCAGGATTAACGGTCGATGCGTTAATTAAACCTTGTAAGGTACGATTGTCATTGTGCAGCATTGCTAATTGGGAAACTGGGAGGAGCTGATGAATATAGGCTTCACCTAAATGAGATATTTGTTGCTTTAAATCACGGTTAAATTGGATGTTATAAAATAAAGCAAATAACATCGCGACTAATAAAACTGGGATTAAGGTAGTAATTCTTAGCTTAAATTTAATTCCTATATCTTTCAAAATACGTCCTAATATAAATTTTAAGAATTACGAATGCTTTGCGCTCTGACCACAATTTCGGCTATTATACCTCGATTAACATATAGCTACAACGGAGTATTTTATGGTAGTACGAACACGTTTTGCCCCAAGCCCTACAGGTAATTTACATGTTGGCGGTGTAAGAACAGCCTTGTTTTCATGGCTATATGCAAAGAAAAATAAAGGACAATTTATTTTAAGAATTGAGGATACGGATAAAGAGCGGTCAACGAAGGAGTCGGTAGCGGCTATTATGGATGGTATGTCTTGGCTAAACTTAGATTATGATGAAGGCCCTATTTATCAAACAGATCGTTATTCGCGATATGAAGATATTGCTTTGCAACTTTTAAACGAAGGTAAGGCTTATCGTTGTTATTGCTCTAGGGAGCGGATTGAAGCCTTACGTGAAGAACAAATTTCTCTTAAAGAAAAGCCGCGTTATGATGGTCATTGCCGGGACAAAAACTTACCAGCAGAAGATAAACCATTTGTCGTGCGGTTTAAAAATCCAAAGGATGGAAAAGTTTCATTTCATGATGAAGTTTATGGTGAAATTAATGTAGATAATAGTGAATTGGATGATTTAATTTTAGTACGTTCAGATCTAAATCCTACTTATAATTTTGCAGTGGTAATCGATGATTGGGATATGGAGATAACCCATGTGATTCGCGGGGATGATCATATTAATAATACTCCACGGCAAATTAATTTATTTAAGGCATTGAATGCTCCAATACCAATATTTGCTCATCTGCCAATGATTTTAGGTGAAGATGGTAAACGGTTATCCAAGCGTCATGGAGCGGTATCTGTTTTGCAATTTAAAGAGCTTGGATTTTTGCCGCATGCTTTATTAAATTATTTAGTACGTTTAGGTTGGTCATTTGGGGATCAGGAGATTTTTAGTTTACAAGAAATGATTGATGCTTTTGATTTAAAAAATGTAAGCCGTGGGGTGTCAACTTTTAGTTATGATAAATTATATTGGTTAAATCAACATTATCAAAAATCAGATCCAGTAGAATATGTGGCAGGTGAATTAGCCGCACAATTTAAACTGCAAGGAGTTGATGAGTCTAAAGGGCCTAAGCTTAAAGATTTAGTTTCAGTCCAAGCTGAAAGGTGTAGAACTCTAGCTGAGATTTGTGAAAAAAGTCGTTATTTTTATGAAGATGATATTGAATATGATGAAGATTCTAAGAAAAAACATCTACGCGTAGTAACTTTCGAGCCGTTATCAGAGCTTTATACAATTTTGGCTAACGTAGATATTTGGGAGCGTGAGGTTTTACAGGTTTGTATTAATGATTTATCAGCAAAGCTTGATATTAACCTTGGGAAAATAGCTCAACCTTTACGAGTTGCAATTACCGGCGGATCTATGTCGCCTTCAATTGATGTAACTTTAGAGTTTATTGGTAAAGATCGAGTTCTTAAAAGGCTTGGTATGGCTTTGGAATACATTAAAGAACGTGCTAGTTAATTATTTTCATAATTAAGATAGCCTTAAGTTTGATACTATAGAATGGCCATTATTTTAAGTCATATTGAGAAAAATAATGCCCCGCGTACAAAAATTAAGCACCGCAACTGAAGCTTCATCTGATGCTATGATGTCTTCTGCGGTGCCAAAAGAACTAAGCGTAGATATTGCCAAACGTGACACGTGACGCTGATTTATCTATATGTCCAAAATTACTGCCAGTTGAAGCAGGATATCAACATATTAGTATAGGTGATTTGCACGGTAACGCCATTAAGCTCCTCTATACCTTGATCGAAGAAGGTTTTTTAGAGCTTGGTGAAGAAAATTATAATGAGTTATATAATATTTACAGTAAAGATCCTAACAAGCTTACCAAAGCAGATATAAATAAATTCCGTTCTATCTTAGCTTTTTCTAAGTTTAATAATAATAAATCACTTACCCTAATTGGCGATGAATTGTCTGATCGGGGAATGAATGATTGGTTTACATTGCTCATACTTAAAAGATTACATGAAGCTAAAGTTGATGTTGACATCCTGATTTCAAATCATGGTGTTGATTTTATGCATAAAATTAATAATCAAGAAAGTTGCATAGGTATACTTCCAGGAGGTAAATCTCCAACTAGATCATATGATAATATGATAACTCTAGTTAGGAATGGAATAATTAGTGAAGAAGAAATTAAAGAGATCATTACCGAACATTATATCCCAATGTTTAAAGCTCTCAATTATTCTATATCAGATAAAGGAGAGTTCATTATCTATTCGCATGCACCAATTGGTCTTGAAACTGTAGAGGAAATAGCAAAAAGATTATATATGGGGCTGCATTGTCTGGAGGAATCCGAGCCACGACCGTTAGGGAGTTTGGTTCTTAAGATCTCCACTCCCTAACGGTCGTGGCTCGGATTCCGCTCACTTGCCAAGATAAAATTAACTTGTGGGGAACGCTATGGCTGCATCAAGGCTACATTTTCTATTTTTTAAGTTCCTTTAATAATTTAATAGCTGCTCGTTGCTCAGCTTTTCTGCGGTTAATGTCTTTACCGTGGGTTTTTATTTTTAATTCTTTTACTTCGCAGGTTATATGAAATATTTGATCATGTTCCTCGCCATCTACTTTAGTTAACGTATATATAGGTAAAGGTTTTTTTATTGATTGAAGATGTTCTTGAAGTTGGGTTTTTGCGTCTTTTAAGTTGTCATTTAATTGATTATCATTAAGTCTTGTCTCATAAAGGTGAAGAATCAATTCTTGTGATGCATTAAATCCCCCATCAAGATAGGCCGCTGCAAAGACTGCTTCTAAGGCATCAGTGAGGATTGAGGCGCGACGAACTCCTCCACTTTTTAGTTCCCCTTGACCTAGGTATAGATAATCTCCCAGGTTAATTTCAGCTGCTATTTTTGCAAGCATTTCTCCTTTTACAAGAAAAGCACGCAAGCGGCTAAGTTCGCCTTCAGATCTTGTAGGAAATTTTTCATATAGTGCATTAGCAATAACAAAACTTAAAATAGAATCGCCAAGAAACTCTAGGCGTTCATTATTATTCACCCCAAAACTGCAATGGCTTAAAGCTTGTTTTAAATAAGCGATAGATTTAAAATTATAGTTTAGGCGACGACAAAGTCGCGGTAAATTAGGTTCCACTAATTTTTAACTCCTCTCTTATTTAATGTATCCTGGTTAGCAGCAACTGGGGTTTCAATCATAGCATGTAGCCTTGATGCAGCGTAGCGTAATCAAGGTTTTCATTCCCAAAAACAAAGACCATCCATGTGATTAAGTCTCGAGTTCAAATAACCCTTGATTACGCTACGCTGCATCAAGGCTACACTGATTTGTAACTTGTGGGTAATGTTATGAGCGATAGCGTGCCCACCAGTTAAACTTAATGTATCAACTTACCAATATTAGACCATCTCACCATATCTGTCTTACCATTCCAGCTCATCCATACTAACATAGCTTTGCCGCGTAAATGGCTGTCTGGTACAAATCCCCAGT
>CAMDMN010000233.1 GCA_945901965.1 Legionella genomosp. 1
AATTTGGGGCATTGTTTTATGGGATTTTATGGTTGATGTTGGGGCGTTAAGGGTTTAGGTATAAGCCGTTTTACTGCTATCAAAGGATACTTTAATTAAGTGGTAATTTTTATACAAAAGTTATCGAATTACATTAAACTTACATCCAATGAAAGTATAATCGTCTATTGCTCCATATCTTTGAACTCGTCTCTGTAAACTCGAACCAAACCTTACAACACTATCCATTGTTTGTTCAGAAAATCTAGGAATTTTCTCCCAAAAATGATACATTCCATCACTCATAATATATAAAGATATATTATTTTTCGTGTCAACATGCAACTCATCATAAGGTATAAAATAATTTTCATAATTCATAGGCGCTATCTGTGAAATAGCAGTTGTAATAACATTTTTACCTCTTACATTTTTCAATTGAGATTTAGTAAAAAGCTTATCATCTAAATATTTTTGATGTTTTGTGTGATCTTTAGTCATTTGAATTAATTTGTTACTTGATTTCATGTACAATCTGCAATCACCAATATGACCAATATAAATACCAGCATTATCTATAAAACAATATGTCAAAGTTGTAGAAGCATTTACATAATCTTTATTAGCGATAGAAATATCCATTATTTCTTTTAAAATATCTGAAAAAACTTTTTCAAAGTTTAGCGTTTCCTCTTTGTTTTTTAATTTTTCTAGATAACATGTAGCAATAGAAGATGCTTTTTCTGCTCCCTTATACGCACCAAGGCCATCGGCAACTCCGAATATAATACCTTCGCTTACCTTTCTAACAGGTAACATGCTATCTTGGTTAAGTTGTTCTGAGCTTTTTGAAAAACTAAAACAAGAGCTTTCTAAAATATTAATCATGATTAGTTTCTCAATTTTTATATATTTTTAATGTTTTTTATTAGATCAGATACACTAGAATATCTATATTTTGGATCTAGTGATGTACATTTTTCTATATGCTCTTTTATATTGGAGTTTTCTATATTTAATTGTTCAAAAACCTTTCCCATAGAAAATATATCAGATTTTATAGTATAATCATTGCCTTTATATCTTAATTCAGGAGCAAGATAGTCTTCTGTTCCTAAAACAGTACCAAAAGATGTTAAATTGTTTTTATTAGTATCTTGTATTTCTGATCTAATCAGACCAAAATCTGATATTTTATAATTGCCGTCATAAAACTTTAATATATTGTTTGGTTTTATATCACGATGCAAAAAACCTCTGTTGTGTATATACTCTACACCGAGACAAGTATCAAACAATATTTTAATTTTATTTTCTTCTGTTAATAGATTATTTAATATAAGATCACTTAAATCACATTCAGCTAACTCCATAATAAAATATGGTTGCTCTTTATTTAAGTCATGAATAAAAATATGGACAATATTAGAATGCTTGCATTGACATTGAATTTTTACCTCTCTAATAAAACGCTCTTTACTATTCTTCAAATCAGACTGTTGATCTAATACTTTTCTGGCATAAAAATCATGATGTGTTTCAGATAAATTAAATAATTTAATTTTCTCGACAAAACCAAATCCACCTTTTCCGAGTTCTTCAATAACTTCAAATTTATAATTAGACACAATATTCATATAAACATACCTTATTTAATAAATTTAGTAACCAGTAATGATCTATTTTACTCTTCAATCTCCCCCATCACCCTATCGGTTTCCACTAAGATCTTGAGTATTTTTTGGTAGTGTTTGACATCATCGAGGGTTAGGGTGCGTCCTTTGCGGTCTTTGAGCCATTTTTGAGCAGGTTGGTAGCCACCGATGTAAAATGTCCATGCGATTTCTGGGGCGTTATCGAAGTATTGGATTGCGTTGATGTAGATTTTGCCGTCTCGGTAATTGGGTTTATCAACGATAAAACCACCATCTCCTTCAAGTTTATAGGGTGTTGCACCAATAATTTTACTGTCCATCAGGTGTAATTGGCGTAATATCGAGCCTTTTGAGGCTATGTGCCAAAATTCGGCAGGTGTTTTGGGAAATGGGATTCTTGGGAAGTCAATTTTTAGAAATTCAGCGTATTTTTGGCGATATTGAGGGTTATGTAATACGCCATAGATGTAGTCAAATACGTGTAGCTCGTTTGGTTCACCATGTTCAGTGTCTTTAGCAAGTTTCTTGATTTTCTTAAACAGCTTATCATCAAAATTCACTTTTTTTTCTTGGATAAGATCAGACTCATCGGGGTAGAGGTATAACGGAAAGATAAAATCATTACCACTACTTCCTAAATAATGACAACCTTTAACGGTTGCTTTATTGGCAATAGAAACATGACTATAAACATTGCCGACAATTTGACGATTTAATAATAGTGATATATTTTCATAGTGTAATAAATGCTTTGTAATTTCATCTCTTGGATATGATAAAACTGATTTAGATTTAGGAGAATACAGAACAAACCTAGTATCAAATGGCTTGTAATTCAACTTAATAATAGTATAGTTTTCAGACAATATTTCTTTTTTTGCAAAATCAAACTTCCAATCTCTACTATCCTCTGGTAAGTTGTATTTTTTAATAAAATCATCTTTATTTAACTTATTAAAATCATTAACTACTTGTTTTAATTTTTCTTCAGTCATGCCAATTAGTAGTGAATCCCTTGCAGTAACTAAGCCACAAGAATTAACCGCCATTAACTCAACCAATGAAAACCCTTGATCATATTCACCTTTATTGCTAAAATCCATTGGAATAAAGAAGTAATTAGGCGCGACTGGCTTTAATGGCTTAAAGGATTTGCTGTTTAGGCTTAAATCCGCCAATGTTTCTTGTTTAGCCTGACGACTACCCCATAAATCACAATAATAAACCTGTGTTTCCGTTTGTTGTCGTTGCTTTTGCTTAACGCCAATAATGATACCAACCCCTTGTTGAATATCAAACACATTCACATCTTTATCACCATCTGGTGTCGTTTCTTTTTTCTTAGTACTGCCATGCAAATTTACCAGATAAATTTTATCAAAACATTGCATCAAACTCTGACGCATCACCCGATGAATTAACCCATCAAAATAACCATTATTGGTAATAAATCCCAAAATTCCGTCACCATTTTTTTCAATTAGCGATTGAGATAAACGAATAAACTTAATGTAGTCATCAGATAATGGCTGAATATTGCGCTCATTCAATTCCTTTTTATAATCAGCCATTAGACTGTTAATCCAATTACCATTATTACTACTGCTGACCGAATAAGGCGGATTGCCCAAAACACACATAATCGGCATGTCTCGTTTAATGCTATTGGCAGCTTTGACCTCATTCGATAACCATTTAGCAAATGGCAGACTTTGATTTGCAGACTCTCCTTCTTCCAATGAGTTGGTCAAATAGACAGACAATCGGGGTGGTGTTCCTGTTGGCTTATAGCCTAATTCTGTGAGCATCCTATCTAACTTCAAATGACACATTGCGTAAGAAGCCATAAGCAACTCAAACCCATGTAACCGAGGAATTAAATTCTGTTCAATATAAGGCGACCATAAACCCTCAGCAACCTCTTTAATCTTAGGCGCAATTTGTTTAATTACCTCAGCTAAAAATGTACCCGTACCAGTGGCCGGGTCTAAAATCTGTACCCGATGAACTTCTTTTTTAGTGGTTTGTGCTTTACCTTTTTTATCAATTTGTCCGACATCCCAATCAATCTCTATTTTAGAATGATCGGCTAATCCATCGGGCAACTCAAATTCATTGATTAAAACCTCATCAACCGCACGGACAATAAAATTAACCACCGCTTCAGGTGTATACCAAACCCCTCTTGCCTTGCGTTTGGCGGGGTTATAAGCAGCAAGAAAAGTTTCATAAAAATGTAAAAAAGGATCACTTCTGCCTGTTAATTTACCAAA
>CAMDMN010000234.1 GCA_945901965.1 Legionella genomosp. 1
TGGGTAGTAGCTGCCGCAGCCATAAATTGATCGTGTAATTCGGGCTCCATTTTAATAGACATTTGTACGTTCTTGGACACGGTATTTGCTCACTATAGGTGTTAGATTATAGCCTATACGGTATCCAATGACTAGTCAAGGGATGTTTAGTAGATACCTTGTTGGTATGTGTTAAAATTAATAATAGCAAGTAACTCCCACGGTATGTCTCTCGCGTGCAACGAGAGATCTCTATTTGCAGAAAATTGTGCGATATTCAATCCTTCGCGCAAAAAACACGCGCTCTGGATGACGTGCTGCTATTACGCGCTCTGGATGACGTGATGCTGTTATAAAAACTCATGTTATCCACAACCTGTGGAGTTACAACAGCCTTGTTATTGGAAGGCTTTAGTCGCTAACAATAAACCTTGGTAATAAGCCTCGCAGGCTTCATTTGGTTGGCTTAGCTGTTCTTGTAGTTTTCCTAGCTCTAAATATGCTTCTTTCGTTTTTTCAAGCTCAATACTTTGCTCTAAATAGGTTTTAGCTTTGCCCCATAAATTTTGATTTTTGCTTAAAATGCCAAGGCTTAAAAGTAATGCGGCTGAATGTGGATGGATTTTTAATAAAGACTCGGCAAAGATTAATTGTTTTTCGTTGTTATTTATTTGGCCATAGATTTTAATAAGATCTTCATCGAATTGTTTAGTTAATATTCGGTGTAATATGGCTTCAGCTTCATTGGTATTTTTCTTAAAGATTAAATAACGACAATATTCTGCCATCAAGCTTGGATTATTCTTTAAATTTTTAGGCAGAGTACGTATAAATTCTTTTAAGGTTTGCTCTTCATCTTGTTTAATCAGATCAATCATAGCTTCCAAAAAGGTGCGTTGCTGTAATACTTCATACGCATTACCCGTTACAATTTTTTGTTGTTTTAATGCTGGTAGTAGAGCTATTAATTGTGGCCAGTCTTTAACTTCTTCATATAGATTCATTAATAACTTTAATACATAAGGATGATTTGGAGCTAAGTCTTGTAAATGTCTTAAGGTTGCTAATGCTTGCTCCCATTGATGATTTGCAAGTTGTAATTGAGCTTGAGTTAATTCAATGGCGACTTTTGCCTCAGGCATTGATTGTTGTGCTTCACGAAGATAATCATCACGTAATTTACTATCACCCATTTCTTGAGCGGCTCGTGCTGCAGTTAAATAATTTAGTAGAGGAGCATCGGTATTGGGCAAAGCTTTAATTAAATGATTTTTAGCTTTAAGCCAGTGTCCTTCACTAAACTCAATTAAACCTTGTTTGGTCTTGGCGCGAGCGTTCCGGATTCTACGTTTTACAACTAAATTATCCAACATGCTAGGAAAATGGATGATCCAATGAAATACTAATAATAAAATATGGAATAAGATAAAAACTAAAAATAGCCCAAGTATAGCGACACATAAGGTTGTTTCAATGCTCCAGTGGTGGAAGGTAATTAAAAAATATCCTGGATCATGTTGTAATTGCGTTCCCAACCAAACTGAAGACAGCAAGATTAAAAAAATTAATATAATACGTCCCATTATTAATTTACTCCCGAAGTTGCCGGTGCAATATCGTGAACGGCTGCATCTTTTTCTTCAATTAATTGGTTAATTAGCTTAAGTGATTGCTCAATAATTGGTTTTTGTTGGGCTATTTTTAGATGCTGTAGCTTTTGTATTTGTTTAATAACTGCTTTCGTATCTGCTGAATTTAAATCAAATGAGCGGTTAATATCTATTAGCACTTCCTTTAGATTATTTACGTATACACCATTATCGCCGTGCAATAATGCCCAGGATGCTATTTGTAAGTTTAAGCGGATTTCTTCGCGTAACATCGCCTCATAGGTTGGTGATGGTAATGGCAGGATGTCTTCTTTTTGATGTCTAATAATCACTAGATCTTTAAGTAAACCAATACTAGATTTGAAGCGATTCTGCCATGAAGATGCTCCTTCATTTGCAGTGATGTTTACTTTCTCTTCTGCAATAGGTGAAATCGTAGGCTTTAACGGTAAGTTCGCAATATTAGCTATTATTGCATTTATTTGACTTAAGAGCCCTGTAATATCAAGTTTTGGGATGAGTTGTAAATTTGCAGTTTCTTTAGCTATTTCTTGCCTTATATTTATAATCCTTGGTTCATGAATATTAGTTAATAAAACATCGGCTTCATGCAATAAGGCTAAAGTTGAATCAGATTCATTGCTCCACTTGCTATTTATTTGTGCTAATTCAAGATAATAACGGGCTTTAAGTAAGATCCAATCATTTGATTGATATAGGCGTTGTTGTAAGGCTATTTGTAGATTTTTATTTATTGAATTTAAATTGTTTTTAAATTTAGAGTCTGACTCTTCTATGGCTTTGGTGGCATTTTCAAGACTATTTTGGGCTTTTAGTTGTTCTTCTTTTAATGAGGATACTTGAGATTTGAGTGATTTTATTTCTAGCTCTACTCCTTGGCGCTGATTATGGATTATTTTAATTGTGGCAAATGCACCGCCAAATATAAGGATCGCAATAATTATTATTAATATAGTGTAGGTTCTTTGTGGCGTATGGTTTTCATTGATTTTTGCCGATGATTTTTCTGAGGTAATTAGAGTATTATTATCGTTGCTGTTGGTCATTAGTTCATCCTTTTATTTGGCCAGCATATTGTTCTAATGTGTTTATAACCATGTCATATGGACTTACAATAACTTTTTTAACGCCCAATTTTTTAGCAAAATCAGCCAGACGGTCTGAAATTACTAGACAAGGTTTATTGCAAAGCCAGTCTTTGCCATCAATGCCAAATAACGTAAATATAGATTGCATCGCTTGTTGGCTTGTGAATAGTATAAGATCCACTTTATCATCATGCCATATACTTTGAATCTGCTGAAGTGATATTTTTGGTAGTGATCGTTTATATAAAGCTAAAGAAATTAAATTAGCGCCACGCTCTTTAAGTTTCGCTTCGATAAGTTCTAGTCCGCCTTCGCCTTTGATTAACAAGATGGTTTGATTTTTAATTTCTTGTAAATTTGATAATTGTAATAAATTAAGCGAGTTTGCAATTTTAGGAAGATTATCAACATGCACATTCCATTTTAAAAGAGCGTCAGCTGAAGCTTTGCCAATTGCAGTTATTTTTATAGTTGAAGGTAAGATTAAATTATGTTCTTTTAATTTTTGATAAAAATAGTTAATCGCATTAGCCGAGATAAATATTGCCTGATTAATATTATTTAATTTAAGAAAATCATCAAGCCAGATATCTGACGTTGGTTCAATATTTAAAGCAGGTAATTCAATTGATACGCCATTTGCAGCATTTATCGCTTTTGTTAACACTTTGCCTTGTTCTAGTGGTCTTGTATTTAAAACTCGAAGTCCATTTAAATTCATATTCTTAATCGCCAAGTAAAGATTTAGCGCCATTTGCTAATAATTCTTTGGCACATATATCAGCAAGAACAGTTGCATTTATAATTTTGCCATTTTGGCTATTTGATATAATAATTTTGCCATCAGAGCTTGCAACTTTTGCGCGGATAACTAATTCTTCGTCATTGATAGGCATACAATAAACTGCAAGAGGTACATGACAATTTCCACCTAAAAGAGCATTTACATGTCGTTCTGCGTTGACGCAGATTGAAGAAATTTCGTCGTTTAATGGCTTTAAGTAATTTATAATATCTTGATCATCAATACGACACTCAATGCCTAGAGCACCTTGCCCACAAGCAGGTAGCATGATTTCAGTGCTTAGTATTTCTTTGATATCAGTTTGTAAATTTAAGCGTATCAGGCCTGCTGCTGCTAAAACTATCGCGTCGTATTCATTGTTTTTTAATTTTGTTAACCTT
>CAMDMN010000235.1 GCA_945901965.1 Legionella genomosp. 1
ATTACTTATAAAGAAGTTGCGGGATCAGGTGCCAAAGAATTACATTTCAATGAAATCCCAGTATCAAAAGCGGCTCCATATGCTGCAGAAGATGCAGATATAACTTTAAAACTACACTTAAAATTATATCCAATGATGGATGAAAAACTACAGCAAATACTGCATGATATTGAAATGCCGCTACTTGTCGTAATCGCTGAAATGGAGCGCCATGGAGTATTAATTGATAAAGAAACTTTAGCGAGTCATGGAGAGCGTTTAAAATTACACATTCTGAAATTAGAAGAAGAAGCCATACAATTAGCAGGAAAAGAATTTAATTTAAATTCGCCAAAACAATTACAAGAAATTTTATTTCAAGATCTTCAAATACCTATAATAAGCAAAACGCCAACCGGCCAACCATCTACTGCTGAATCTGTTTTGCAAGAATTAGCTTTTGATTATCGACTGCCTCAAGTTATTTTAGAGTATAGAAGCTTAAGCAAATTAGTTTCTACTTACATTGATGCCTTACCTAAACGCATAAACCCGATTACTAAGCGTGTGCATACATCATACAATCAAGCAGTAACCGCAACTGGTCGTCTTTCATCTAGTGAACCAAATTTACAAAATATTCCTGTACGCTCTGAAGAAGGCAAATTAATTCGCACTGCATTTATAGCGCCACCTGAGCATATTTTATTATCCGCGGATTACTCACAAATTGAGCTTCGTATTATGGCTCACCTATCCCAAGATCCTACTCTTTTAAAAGCCTTTGCCAATGGCTGGGATATACATAAAGCTACTGCATCTGAAATATTTTCAACTCCGTTAACTGAAGTAACTAATGAACAACGAAGGCGAGCAAAAGCAGTTAACTTTGGCTTAATTTATGGCATGTCATCCTTCGGATTAGCAAAACAAATAGGCGTCACAAGATCTGAAGCGCAAGACTATATTAACCTTTATTTTGAACGTTACCCAGGCGTATTACAGTACATGGAAAATACTAGGAAACTTGCTCACGCAGAAGGTTATGTGGAAACTCTATTTGGCAGAAGATTATATTTACCAGAAATTAACGCCAAAAATATGATGCGCCAAAAAGCTGCTGAACGCACGGCGATTAATGCGCCATTACAAGGTACTGCTGCAGATATAATTAAAAAGGCAATGCTCTCCATTGCCAATTGGCGAAATCAACAGCAAGAACCTTTTATGCGCATGATTATGCAAGTACATGATGAATTAGTTTTTGAAGTCAAAGAAAATTCGATTGAACTAGCTAAAGAAACCGTAAAACAATTAATGGAGCACACCGTAGAGTTATGCGTACCACTTCTAGTATCTATTGGTACTGGAAAGAACTGGGATGAAGCGCATTAAGCATTGGCATTTTTTTTATATATCTAAAGATTGAAAGCGAGTTTTCTGCATTGTGCCAAGTAGGAATGGGGATAAGGTAACTCCAGAGGTACATCATCCCGAGTACAAAGAGGGATCTCCATTTGCAGAAAATTGTGCAACATTCAATCCTTCGCGCAAAAAACACGCGCTCTGGATGACGTGCTGCTATTATGAGTATTGAAAAAAATCATGTTATCCACGACCTGGGGAGTTACGATCCAAGACTAATGAACAATATTAAGGCAATTTTAAAACTTCATTTTCATTCGCCACCAATACAAGATCTGCCAAGCGCGTGCCAAAAAGCCCATTTTCTACGACTCCTGGGATAAGATTAATATTAGATTCCAGGATTTTAGGCTCCGTAATATCTAAATTAAATACATCAAGAATAATATTACCATTATCAGTAACAAAACCTTCGCGATAAACTGGATCTCCTTTAAGCTTAACCAATTCGCGCGCAACAAAACTTCTTGCCATAGGAAGAACCTCTACTGCAACAGGAAAGCTTCCTAAATGATTAACGACTTTAGATTCATCAACTATACAAATGAATTTTTTAGCAGCTGAGGCGATAATTTTTTCACGAGTTAAAGCACCACCGCCGCCTTTTATCATTTGATGCCATTTATTTACTTCATCAGCTCCATCAATATAAATAGCTAAGTCATTAACTACATTTAATTCAACCACTGGAATTTTTAATTCACGCAATAGCAATTCGGTGGCTTTTGAACTCGCCACACAAGCATCGATACGATGTTTAATCCGTGCCAATTCTTTAATAAAATAATTAACTGTAGATCCAGTGCCTACCCCCACTATCATATTATCTTCAATATATTCAATCGCCGCGAGCGCCACTTTTGCTTTTAATTCACTCATTGATTTACTCCATAAATTGTTGCTAGGCTAAAAATAAACTATGTTATTTTGTTGTTTATTGGGTATATACTAACTAATAGAGATTATAAATTTAATAGGGACTATTATGATCTATCCTAACATTCTTGCAACTATTGGCCATACTCCTATTGTTAAAATTAATAAAATGGGAGCAAACCTTAACTGCGAACTTTATGCCAAATGCGAGTTTTTTAACCCAGGCGGATCAATCAAAGATAGAATTGGCTTTGCCATGGTAACTAATGCTGAAAAATCTGGGCGAATTAAGCCTGGTGACACTTTAATTGAACCCACATCGGGAAATACAGGGATTGGGATTGCTCTTGCTGGAGCAATATTAGGCTATGATGTTATCATTACCATGCCTGCAAAAATGAGCTTAGAAAAACAAGATGTCTTAGAGCGTTTAGGTGCTACCATTTATCGCACCCCTTCTGAGGCATTATCATCTGATCCTGATAGCCATATTTCACTCGCTAAAAAATTACAAGCTGAAATCCCTAATTCTCATATTTTAGATCAATACGCAAATCCTGCTAATCCAAATGCGCACTATGAAGGAACCGCGCAAGAAATTATTGACGATTTCGGCCATGATTTACATATGGTGGTTGCAGGCGTTGGAACTGGAGGCACTATAACTGGCATCGCTCGACGCTTAAAAGAATTTAATCCTGCGATTAAAATCATAGGAGTTGATCCAATAGGATCTATCTTAGGTGGTGGCGATGAAATCAAGCCTTATCTTGTCGAAGGAATTGGTTATGATTTTTTTCCATCAGTTCTTGATAACTCATTGATTGATGCCTACATCAAAACTAACGATGAAGACTCATTTCGCACTGCAAGGCAATTAATCCGTGAAGAAGGTTTGCTCATTGGCGGCTCATGTGGCGCTGCAATGTGGGGCGCCTTACAGGCAGCTCAAGAATTAACCGAAGGGCAAAAATGCTTAGTTATTTTGCCCGACTCAATCCGCAATTATATGTCAAAATATGCCCGTAATAACTGGATGAAAGAACAAGGATTTCTACCTTAGAGCTGAACGAACTTCTTGTCTCTCATCAATTTGTGCAAATACTTCATTGCTCTTCATTTGGCCTATAGTAATGGCCCGTGCAAGAGCATGAACTAACTCTTCTACAATCTGCTTATCAAAACCAATTTTGGTCGTGCTTACGTTTAAAGAATCGCCTTTAGCTTTTGAAATTGCATCAAAGAAATGTTGATTTCCATGCTCAACCCCAACACATGCTACACGGCCCTTTAGGTAATCACTAGATTTAATATTAGATGAATATATTGATAATAATGCATCTTGATTTAATTCCCCGGCATCAACCATGGCACTCAAACGATGTTTAATTCGGTCAAATTCATCCGCTAACCGTCTATCTTCAGCATTAATAGCTGCAATTATCTCAGACAAAGATGGATCTTCTACTGCAGCCGCCACTGGTTCAATATCAGTTAATGGTTGCGAATATCTTTCTGATCTGAAGCGCTCAGTTAAGAGTACTTCAGGTTTATAATGGCCATTTTCTAATTGGATAACAACAGGATGTTGCCCGTTATC
>CAMDMN010000236.1 GCA_945901965.1 Legionella genomosp. 1
ACGCTAATATCGACGGTTACCGACGCTGTTCTTGACGAAGTCAAGCACTGGCAATCAAGACCTTTAGATGCAGTCTATCCTATCGTTTACTTGGATTGTATACATGTCAAAATACGGGATACGGGCGCTGTTCGTGCTAAAGCGGAGCCAAAATAAACTAATAAATTTATACTTGGCAATATTGACTAAAATCATTTTTAATTTATTATTACTACATTTGTAGTAATTGAGATTAAGAATATGACGATGCCAGTAAGAATTGATGAAAAGCTTTATGCGGCTGCTAAAAATGAAGCGCAAGCCGAACATAGAACCATTGCTGGCCAAATTGAGTTTTGGGCAAAAGTTGGTCGTGCCGCATTAGATAACCCCGATTTACCCGTAAGCTTCATTGCCGACTCTTTAATATCGATGGCTGAGCCAAGACATCGAGCGACTCCTTTTGTGCCGCGTAGCAAAACGAATTAATGGGTATGTCGCATCAAGTATTCCAAACGGCTAGGTTTGGACGGCAATATAAAAAACTGCATAATAACGTTGCTTGTGATGTCGATAGCACAGTCATTGATGTGGCTAATAATCCGTTATTAGGTGAAAAGAAAAAAGGTGATCTTGCCAATCTTTATGTATATAAATTCTACAGTCAAAATCAGCTATATCTATTGGGCTATACGATTGATGATAGTGTTCGTTTCGTCTATCTTGAAGCCGTTGCATCTCACGAAAATTTTTATCGTAATCTAAAGCGAAAATAGATTGCATTCAATAGAATGAACGAAATCGATACGCTGGATACACTTAAAATTGAGAATGCGCGCCTCATTGCACTATTAGAGGTCAATGGTATCGAATGACACTTGCCTGTTAAATCTAATTCCACAGCAACAATTGATCAGCAATCATCGGTGCTATCAACAACGACGATTGATGAACATGACACATTACTACTTAACCTTCTTACCCGAATCCCTTGCATGTAACTCATTGGCTAAATCTTCATTCTCCAATGTGGACAAGTAATGCTTTTCTAACATTAAAGTACTAGTGCGAGCATTACTGGCAAGTGCATCTCGTGAAATTGAAGTGTTACGTTTAGCTGCAAAGAGTAGGGAAGTATGACGCATAGAATAGATTGAGCGATTAATGCCTTTGTCACCGATTTTTAAATCAGCTGCTTCTAAAATCATATCGAACTGTCGCGCTAGATTTCTATACGCAGTGACTCTGTTCAAATGCTGTGGCTGAAATAAATAATCGTCTGGCTTGATAGCTAAGCCTTGTTTTTGACGTAGTTCAATTATCTTGTTATAGAAGTAAACAGCTTTGGGCATGGATACAATCGCTTTGCCATGTCGTTTTGTTTCAGGTATTGGCATCCACAAATAACTATATTGCTTTTGCCTGATTTCCAAATGCTTATGCTGAATGGTTTTAATGTCTGTAGGTCTAATAAATGTATAGGCCATAAAACCAATCAACCAGCTTATTTCCTCAGTAATGCTGACATTTCGTAACTTCTTGCCACTCTCTGCTCTTAGTTCAAACGTTTTATCAACAAGTGATCTGGCAATTTTCCTGAGTAAAATATATTCGCGTTCATTAAAGGGTGGCCTTGCATCATCTTCCTGTTTTATTTTGGGGAAGTGTGGGCGGGTTTTAATAAACTTATGAATTTCAGCGTACTTGAAAATCTTATTGAGTCCGGCAAATTGAACTTTGATAGTGGCAGTTTTTAAATCCTTGTCATACAGATAAGATTTAAATGAGTTGAGAGCTGGATAATCAATGTCTTCAATCGCATAGTCTTTAAAAAAGTCAGCTATGTATTTTCGTAAAACTTGTTTTTGCGTTTTGGCGTAACTTTCACTTAATTCATCTCGTCTGGCTGCCAGTTCATCTTCCTTTATAACACCTTCAACGCACTGCATAAATGTCGTCAGCTTTTTAGCTTTTACGTGATTGATGCCATTTATTTTGTTGTAGAGTAATTGATTGAAAAACTCTTTTGCAAATTTAATAGCTTCTGTTTTGTTAGTTTTTTTGGTACTATGTGTAATACGAATGCCATCGTAGTACCTAACCCAATAACAGTGACTGGCTGGAATTTTGTAGATTTTAAGACTGGGTGGATAACTTCAAGCTTTCCAATGTAGTCAAGATGGGGTTGTTGCTTCGGCTTTTTGGCGTTTTTACTATAGGCTTTTTGATTGCTGCTTTTGGCATTGTTCTTGAGCTGAATTCTTATTCAGCAGTGTAGCACAGAGATTTTTACATCGCTACCGGTCATTTTTATATAAAGCCAGTCCGTGAAGTGTCGTTTAACACGACGGTTGATAGTTTCATCTTATAAATCAAAATAAGTAAATGCTTAGTTTTTACTCAATACTGCATAAACGTCATAATTAACAAAAGTGCTATAATTTTCAAGAGAATATATATTGAACTTCCTTATTAAAGTCGTGAAAGCTATAAAATATTGATGGAAAGTAGAACAGCAACCTAATTAGACAAGGAAATACCAGCTCAATGGCTGACCAAAAAGGCTTTTCAGAACGTGATATCTGTAGCAAGTTCATTACCCCTGCTATTACCGCAGCAGGTTGGGATATGAATAGTTAAATTCGAGAAGAAGTCAGTTTTACCAAAGGCCGCATTATCGTCAGAGACAAGCTACATACCCGAGGTGAACAAAAACGCGCTGATTACATCCTGTATTACAAAGCCAATATTCCCTTAGCGGTGATAGAAGCTAAAGACAACAAACACAGCGTAGGTTCTGGTATGCAACAAGCTTTATTAGTATTCTCAACTAACGTACTTGCTGAATATTCTGAAAGTAGATCAGAAAGTTGCCGAATACACGTTATAAGTGCATTTCCCTAATAATGTTAATGTTATAATGACAAGACATATTGAAGGGGGTGAAAATGAATTCCAACCAACCAACCAACCAACCAACCAACCAACCAACCAACCAACCAATTTGTTTGTTTGTGGAGTTCTGCAAAACGGTTTGTTAATGGCTTGCTGTGCTTATGAGTTGAATCTAAGAAATATAAAGTATGACGACTAAAATTGCGCTTATAACCGGTATTACCGGACAAGATGGATCTTATTTAGCTGAATTCTTGTTGGCTAAAGGATACGAAGTACATGGCATTAAGCGCCGTGCTTCATCATTCAATACCCAACGTATTGATCATATTTACGAAGATCCTCATAACTTGCAACCGAAGCTTAAGTTACATTATGGTGATTTAACCGATACCTCCAATATTAATCGTATATTGCAAGAAGTGCAGCCTGATGAAGTTTATAATTTGGGCGCGCAATCGCATGTTGCCGTCAGTTTTGAATCACCTGAATATACGGCTGATGTTGATGCAACGGGTGCTTTGCGTATTTTGGAAGGTATACGCTTTTTAGGTTTAGAGAAAAAAACCCGCTTTTATCAAGCCAGTACTTCTGAATTGTATGGTTTGGTGCAAGAAACACCGCAAACAGAAACCACGCCTTTTTATCCACGATCTCCTTATGCAGTAGCCAAGCTTTATGCTTACTGGATAACTGTCAATTACCGTGAAGCCTATGGCCTTTATGCCTGTAACGGTATTTTGTTTAATCATGAATCACCTCGTCGTGGCGAAACCTTTGTAACCCGTAAAATTACGCGTGGTATGGCCAATATTGCTCAGGGTCTTGAGGACTGTTTGTTTATGGGTAATATTGATGCCCTGCGCGATTGGGGTCATGCTCTTTAAGACAATGGTTTTATAGTCATTCATTATTAAACTAGGTGTGAAATTGAGCAGATTGTATTTGCGACAGAGATTTTGATATGACTACTCAAG
>CAMDMN010000237.1 GCA_945901965.1 Legionella genomosp. 1
ACGACATTGTGCAAACTAAATAACGCATTGTATTTAAAAGTATTTTTTCTTAACTTAATGGCAGTGAGGCTACGTTATCTGGGAAATAGGAGTACGATGTTACTAATAATTGATAATTACGACTCATTTACATATAACCTTTCCCAATATTTTCAATGTTTAGGTCAAGAAGTTTTAGTATATGCTCATGATTTAATCGATATTGCAATGATCGAGCAATTAGCGCCAAATTATTTAGTTATCTCACCAGGACCTAAAGATCCAAAGGAATCTGGGATTTCTATTCCTGCCATTAAGCATTTCTATAAGCAAATCCCAGTATTAGGCGTCTGCTTAGGACATCAATGCATCGCTTCTACATTCGGTACGAATATAATACCGGCACCTGAAATTATGCATGGTAAAACCTCAAATATAACGCATCAGCAGCAAGGTCTATTTCGTAACTTACCATCACCATTTAAAGCTACACGTTATCACTCGCTCACCGTCGATAAGGATACTCTTCCTAATAATTTATTTACAATTGATGCTTGGGCTAATGATACAATAATGGCAATTTCCCATCGAGAATATCCATTATTTGGTTTACAATTCCACCCTGAGGCAATTTTAACTGAACATGGTTTAGAGCTATTAGCTAATTTTTTAAACTATGAATAATGCACACCCATATTAAAATTATTTCCTTAAATTAAGGAAGGAATATCATAATTTCATCCTTATTTATAGGAAGCTATTTAGCGTTCTCATTTTAAAGTTAATTTTTTTAAACTTAATATGTTAAAATAGCATTTATAGATTTTTTAAGACGAGAGCATTTATGACCAAAAATACATTAACTATTAATCTTCTTAAAAAGATAGTGGAACAAGCTGAAAAAAACCTTGAAGGCGATACCGCAAATTATATTCCTGAATTAGCGAATGTTAATAAAGATATGACGGCTATTGCAGTTAACCAGATTGGCAGTGACTCTGTAATGTATACTAACACTCCATTACATCTTGTTACCTTACAAAGCACCTCAAAAATGATTCCGCTTATTGGTCTGCTTGAAGAATTTGGTGCGGAAAAATTACTGGAATGGGTAACATTTGAACCGTCAGGCGATGAATTCTCTTCAATAGTTCGTTTAGAACGTTTTGGCCCAAAACCATGTAATCCTATGCTTAATGCTGGAGCTATCACTTTATGTTCTCATATTCCAGGGGTTGGCGAGCAAAAATTTGCCTGGATGGAAAATTGGGTACAAAAATTATTTAACCAACGATTAAGCATTAATCCATTAGTTTTTGCTTCAGAAAAACGCACAGGAGACCGCAATCGTTCACTTGCTTATTTGCTTCAAAGTAGATCTAATTTAGGAAGTAATGTAAATGAAACCCTAGATTTATATTTTGCACTTTGCTCCTATGAAGCCATGCTCGAGCAAATGATCTATTTACCTACTCTTTTAGCGAACACTGGTAAAGATCCAATTTCAAATGAACAAATTATTTCAGCAGAAACATGCAAGGTAACTCTAGCAATAATGGCAACATGTGGATTATATGATGAGTCTGGCATGCATATGGTACGCACTGGAATGCCTGCTAAAAGCGGGGTTTCTGGCTATACTATCGCTGTGGTTCCAGGAAAAGCTGGAATTGCGGTATTAAGCCCACGGGTAAATAGCAAAGGTAATAGTATCCGCGGTGAAATCATGCTTGAAAACATATCAAAAGCCATGAACTGGCATTTTGCTCTGCCTTAAATTTTAATAAAAAATAATTTCTTTATATGATAAGATATTTAAAAATAAATTAAGAGTAAAAACATTATGAGCATTAGCTTATTCGACTTATTTTCTATAGGTATCGGTCCATCAAGTTCACATACTGTGGGGCCAATGATAGCCGCTAACGAATTTTTAGAACTATTAGAAAAATCTAATTTATTTGCTAAAACCATACGAGTTAAAGTTGAGCTTTATGGATCCTTAGCTTTAACTGGAAAAGGACACGGTACTGATAAGGCTATTTTAAATGGCTTAGAAGGAAAAGATCCGCAAAACGTAGTCCCTGAATCTATGATCCCTAGAATGCATGAAATTATTGCATCTGCGGCTCTAAATCTTGCTGGAAAGAAGATTGTCAAATTTAATGAAAAGACTGATTTTCTAATTTTACAAAAAGAACTATTGCCTAAACACACTAATGGTATGCGCTTTAGTGCCTATGATGATAAAAATCAACTTTTACTAACAAAAATTTACTATTCTATTGGTGGTGGCTTTATCACGACCGAAGAAGAATATGACCATAATGCTATAGATAAACACAAAGTTCCATTTCCATTTGCAACAGCTGAAGAATTACTTAAACACTGCAGCCAAAATAAACTTACCATAGCAGAAGTAATGATGAAAAATGAACTATCATGGCGATCACGCGATGATATATATTCAGGAATTCTAGCCATTGCCAAAGTTATGGATAATTGTATTGAAAATGGCTGCCATAATCCGGGAATCCTACCTGGAGGTTTGAACCTAAAACGCCGCGCACCTGATTTATATAAAAAACTCATCGAACATAAAGGAATACCTAGTGTTTATGAACGATCAGACGTTATGAATCACTTAAATCTCTATGCCATGGCAGTCAATGAAGAAAATGCCGCTGGAGGACGAATTGTCACAGCACCGACAAATGGAGCTGCTGGTATCATCCCTGCTGTCCTTAAATATTTCCAAGTTGCCCATGATAAAGTAGCGATAGATGATATTGTTAACTATTTTCTAACTTCTGCAGCCATTGGTATTTTATATAAGAAAGGAGCATCTATTTCTGGAGCTGAAGTTGGATGTCAAGGAGAAGTAGGCGTTGCCTCCTCAATGGCAGCAGCAGGCTTAACTGCCGTATTAGGTGGTACAGTTTTACAAATTGAAAATGCTGCGGAAATTGCGATGGAGCATCATTTAGGCATGACTTGTGACCCAGTAATGGGACTTGTCCAAATACCTTGTATCGAAAGAAATGCTATGGGTTCTGTAAAAGCGGTTAATGCATCACGTATGGCACTTATTGGTGATGGCCAACATAAAATATCATTAGATAAAGTCATTAGAACCATGAAACAAACAGGAAAGGATATGCAAACCATTTATAAGGAAACATCAATGGGTGGATTGGCTGTTAATATCCCTGAATGTTGATTTTAAATCATAAACCCAATCTTATGCATCTTGATTCTAACAAAAGGAGATATTTGACTTTCATTTCCTGAGATAGAAAACTTATACTAATTAACTCTTGCCATTTAGGTATAGCTTTCTTAAATTCTTCTATGACCCCATCAATAATTTTTTGATTTAATCCTAATCGAAGAGCTGCAAAATATTCAAAAAAATCAGGTTTTGTTAAATTATTTTTTCTACCCCTTATCGGCAAAGCTATTTCTTCTTTAGGATTTTTTTGTACGATAGTAGAATTGAGTAAATCATAAACTGGCGACAAAGATATTATTTCACTCTTGGTAATGAGGGAAAAATTTTTTAAATGCATGTCTTCATTACCAATAAGAAAGTTAAATAATGTCAATTTGAATAATTTAACGAATTCTACTTTTGGGAATGTACAAAAACTTTCTATGACAGTAATTACTCTTTCCATAGAGCTATTATATTTTGTATATCGATCCCCATTTGACAACTGTGCAAAATCCTCCAGAGCTAACTTTTTATTGTGTCCAACGCGATCAAAACGTTTAATGAAATATGTCATAGATTTATCTTTAGAATAAATTAAACCATGAATAGGTACCTCAAGTCCGATCATTTTTGCTAATGACATAGTCATA
>CAMDMN010000238.1 GCA_945901965.1 Legionella genomosp. 1
ATATAACGGCTTGCAAGTTCGGCATTACGAAAAGAAAAGCCAGTACCTAATAATGCGCCAGATAGTTGAGTTTGTTTAGAAACTCTAAGGCGTCTATCATTTAATCGTGCACCACGACCTCTACTTGCAGAAAAACACTCATGACGCAAAGGATCGTATATTACCCCATGTTCTATCCGGCCTTTTACCTGTAATGCGATAGAAACTGAGAAAAAAGGGAAACTATGTAAGTAATTTGTGGTACCATCTAGAGGATCAATGATCCAAATGAAATCAGAGGTTTCATTTTGTATACCACTTTCTTCGGCTTTAATCCCATGATCGGGATAAGCTTTGTGGATAGTGTTAATTATGGCTTGCTCTGCTTTAATATCTACTTCACTGAAGTAGTCGGCGCCATTTTTAGCAGTGACTTTAATGCGATCAAGTTGGTCCATATGACGAATTATGATATCACCAGCAAGGCGTGCGGCAGATATTGCAATATTTAAAAGGGGTTGCATTTAGGCGGCTCTTATTGATAAAACAGACGATTGTAGCACAGATTAATTGAACAAAGAGAACATTTAATAAATATCTTATGAAACTAGATTCTATACGTATAATATTAGTAGCCACTTCGCATCCAGGTAATATTGGTTCGACTGCAAGGGCGATGAAAACAATGGGTTTTACGCGTCTTTATTTAGTAAAACCAAAATTGTTTCCAAATCAGCAAGCAGATGACTTAGCCGTCGGCGCTGATGATCTTTTGCAACGGGCGGTCGTGACCGATACTTTAGCTGAAGCGCTTTTAGGTTGCCATTTAGTCCTTGCAACAAGTGCAAGGTCTAGAGAGCTTGCTGTTCCATTATTGGAGCCTCATGCAGCCGCTTCACTCGTGTCTTCATCCTATTCTGATTCAGAAGTAGCTATTGTTTTTGGGCGTGAACATGCAGGACTGACTAATGATGAATTATTGCACTGTCATTATCATATTAATATTCCCACCAATCCTGATTTTAGTTCATTAAATTTATCACATGCCGTACAAATTATGGTTTATGAGTTACGAGTTAAGTTAATTTCTTCTAATGCTTTGGTGGAATCTAACCGTGATTCTATGGCAACGGCAGATGAGGTTGAACAATTTTATATTCATTTACGTGAGGTTTTAATCGCAATAGAATTTTTAAAGCCATCAAATCCTAAAAAATTAATGCAGCGACTGCGAAGAATGTTTAATCGAATTGATATTGAAAAGGTTGAGATAAATATTTTACGAGGTATATTATCTGAAATTGAATATAAATTGAAAATCAACGCAGAAAAAAATGAATAAATTGCCAATTTATCTTGATTATATGGCGACAACTCCTGTAGATCCGCGAGTTATTGAGCGCATGTTAAAATATCTTGGTCCAGATAGTTGCTTTGGCAATCCGGCGTCTATTTCCCATATTTATGGTAAGAACGCGGCAATTGCCGTAGAAAATGCTCGCGCAGAAATTGCTTTAGTTTTTGGTGCAACAGTTGATGATATGGTATTTACTTCTGGGGCAACTGAGGCTATTAATTTAGCTATTTTTGGAGCTGCTCGCTTTTATCAACGTAAAGGTCGTCACTTAGTGACGATGAGTACTGAGCATAAAGCCACACTTGATTGCTTTAAGCAATTGGAGCGAGAGGGCTTTGAAGTCACATATCTTCAGCCAAATCCTGATGGTTTATTGGATTTATTAATTTTAAAAAATGCTTTACGTAGCGATACTATTCTTGTTTCTATTATGCATGTTAATAATGAAATTGGGGTCATTCAAGATATCGCCGCTATTGGTGAGCTCTTGCGCGGTAAAGGTATTGTTTTTCATGTAGACGCCGCACAATCTGCAGGTAAACTCACTATAGATTTATCTAAATTATCGGTAGATTTAATGTCATTTTCTGCACACAAGACTTATGGACCAAAAGGAATTGGTGCTTTATATGTGCGGCATAAGCCAAGAATTAGATTGCAGCCAATTATTTTTGGTGGTGGTCATGAGGGCGGGATACGCTCAGGTACATTGCCAACGCATCAAATAGTTGGGATGGCTCGGGCGTTTGTTTTAGCTTATGAATTAAAAGAAGCTGAACAAGAGCGTATTTTAAGTTATCGTCAAAAATTGTGGGATGGCATATGCCATTTACCAGGGATTCATTTAAATGGTCATCAAGATTTAAGAATTTCTGGTAATCTTAATTTTAGTTTTAGTGGTATTGATGGTGAAGCCCTTATTCCTGCATTGTCAGAATTAGCTGTTTCATCTTCCTCTGCGTGCTTGTCATATAGTAGAGATACCTCTCATGTTCTTAAAGCGTTAGGCTTAAATGACCAATTAGCTAAATCTACCATAAGATTATCTATAGGTCGTTTTACTACAAGTGAAGAAATTGACAGAGCTATTGCAATTATTTGCCGTGAGATACCTTTATTATGCGAAAAATAAAAAAAACAGTTAAATAAAGGCTCAACTGTTTTTTTTAAAATTATAATCTATACTGTAAATTACAGGTCTTGGAGTTAAGTAATGAGTGAAGTATCCCTGCATTTGAGTAGCAAAAATTTAAGCGTAACTTTTAGCGATGCTGCAATTTGTCATGTTGAATCTTATTTGGCAAAGCATAGTAAAAGTCTAGGCATAAGATTGTCAGTTAAAAAAACTGGATGCTCAGGGTTGTCTTACGTTGTAGATTACGTCGAGGCTACGGTAGCTGAGGACATCGTTTTACCACTAGCTAATGATAAATTAGTTTATATCGATAAAGGTAGTTTTCCATACCTTAAAGGCATGCATGTAGATTATGTAAGACAAGGGTTGAATTATAAATTTGTTTTTAATAATCCAAATCAAACTGGTCAATGCGGTTGTGGTGAAAGTTTTACGGTGTAAGGCTTTGGAATTATACATAGAAAATAAAAAAGGAATTGTTATGAGAAAAATATGCTATGTATTCACCTTCTTGTTTGTAAGTACTTGTTTTGGGCAAGATCAAGTTAGAGAAATTGCAATTACTATCGATGATCTTCCGCTTGTTGCCTCCAAAATGAATACCCCAGGTAATATCCAACGTTCAACCGAGAGATTTGCAAAGATTATTCAAGCATTTCAAGAAAATAAAGTTCCCGCAACAGGATTTGTAATCGGAGGAGCCATTGGGCGTGGACAATGGGCATTTTTAGAGCAGTTTCGCAAAGCAGGGTTAACGCTTGGTAATCATACTTATAGCCATAGAAGCCTTAATAGTATAGGTGCTGAGAGCTATATAGCAGATATTGCGCGAGCTGATAAAGTGCTTGTCCCAATCATGACAACACCTAAATATTTCCGTTATCCTTATCTTGCAGAAGGTAATAAGACATCAAAACCTATGGTTCTTGCTTATCTTCATGCAAATAATTATATAGTGGCTCCTGTAACTATTGATAGTAAAGATTTTCAATTCAATGAGCAGCTATATAAAGTTCCATATCGCGCACGTGAAGCTTATGTTGAGAAAATTAAGCCAAGATATCTTGATTACATCTGGCGCGAGACGCTAAGAGCTGAGAAGCGAGCTAATGGACAACCAGTTAAACAGATTTTATTAATCCATGCTAATTTATTAAATAGTTATGCATTAAATGATGTTATTCAAATGTATAAGAAAAATGGTTATAAATTTATTAGTTTAAGTGAGGCTTTAAAAAATCCAGCACCTGCACTTAAATTTGCAATACCTGAAAATACTATGAATGAGAAGGTTCAGAAAGATGTAATTGCATTCTGAAGTCTAATGTTTGATAAAAATTTC
>CAMDMN010000239.1 GCA_945901965.1 Legionella genomosp. 1
AATTCTCTTACTTTTATGGCGAATTACAGAATGCAGCCCCTTCGAGTGATACTGATATACATTTAATGAAACTAGCTCTGATTCACGAAGACCAGTCCCTAAAAGAATATAAAATATCGCTGTTTCTAGTAATGCGTTTTGATTTGCTCGTTTACAAATATTAGCACGCTGCTCAACAGCCGCTTTTAATCTCATAATCTGCTTAGAAGTCAACCCATTCCATTCTGGGGCTTCCGTTTGTAAATCTTTAACGCCTGCTAATGGATCACCCGCAATTAATGGCCTTTGCTGATAAAGCCATCGACCTGCATGACGAACTGTCGCCATCGTTCGATTTATGGAAGTAGCCTTATATGATTTTCCAGTTTTATCAGAAATTGTATTACACAATGAACGTTGAAATTGTTTACTTACTGCAGGTGTCCAATTATCCACCTGATCATGCCCTACTTCCATTTGGAAGAATTTTAAAAATTTGGCTAAGTCTTTTTGTTTAGCTTGTTCGGTTTTTAATGGAGCACCCCTGACATGAACCTGATAATAAAAATTCAACCAGGCTGACAAGGAGTTGGTATCAAAATGAACATCCAAAGGATGAAAAATCTTATCTACCCCAAACTTTGAGTTTTTATCATTTTTTGCATCCAATAAATTCAAGGGTCTCTCCATGAGTCTTTTTGTAATTTTACCAGGTTTGGGGTAAATAAGAGACGTTATCTATCCCAAACATAAAAGATCCAAATATATCTCACCCAGAAATTTAATAATGAACATCAGTAGATTATATGTAGAAGAATAAATAATAGAACACAGAAATACCATCCTTGGCATTAGGGTTATCAACTAAAAGATAGTTTCTCTTCAGAACCTGTAATATTAATTACACCAAAGCGTTGTTCTCTACCGAATGTGCTTGTTCTATAGTCATGGCCTAATTCTTCTAAACCGGCTAGTTTTTTTGCCTCTTCAAAAGTCATTCCCTCAAAATCAGAATGATGGGCAGAAAAAATAACAGCCAATTCGTTCTCTCCTTTATAATCTGCATACATCAGATATCCATCGCCACTATAAAGCTCTTCAAATTTCTCTTGTCTTGTCTCTTCTGTTCCACCGGTAATCAAAAATGCTTTTGAGACCTTGCGCTTACTTTTTTGTTCTTGATCTTTACTAAAAAATCCAACTTTCATCGCACACCTCTATAAGTTCAAATTTAAGAAAAAGTGATTATATCATAGAAATGTACGATTTAAAGCCTTATTGTATTTAAAATGGCAGTAATTTATAAATGTCCTTTCAGGCTATCATCAATTATTGATTTTAATCAGATTTCGATATTTTGATTTAAAGATAAATTTTGAAGACAGCTAACGCATTAAAGCGTAAGAACTCCGCTATACACTATTCCAAGTATCAACAAACGGTCCGGCCTGTTGTAAAAGGCGGTTGATTTTTGTATAGCAAGCAAAAGCGAGCAATTAAAATATCATTATTTTTTTCATTTAATTACCTCAAGGTGGTCATTTGTGTCGGTTGTTCTACATGACCATCATGAGGAATTTCTTTTGATAAATTAAGTAAACTTTGAATGTCGGCATGATTATCAAGCCAATTTTGGATTGGGTCAAATAATGGACTAGGTAGTTTTGTTAAATCAAACCACTGCCACTCCCTGCATTTATGCGGTTCAATAGTTCTAGGCTCTCCATGCTCGTAAGTACCTAATACAAAATAGGAGCGATAAGGTATATTTAATTCTTTAAATACACCTGTCACAGAGGTAAGTAATTCCGCACGCGTGAGTTCTAATCCTGTTTCTTCTTTTGCTTCTCTTCTGGCGCAATCAATGAGAGTTTCTCCGCATTCTAAACGCCCCGCAGGTGCTCCCCATGTTAGAGCTTGAATTGAGTTCAATCTTTGTCCTAGTAAAATCTTATTGTCTTTTATTAAGAGTATATTAACGCCTATCATGGTTTTTCTTTCCATAGTAGAAAAGAAACGAGATGATAAGAAAAGATTTTTAACTGTAGATCTGCCGGCGCCTGCTAACATAAAATAAACCTATTTATTAATCAATTGAAAGCTTTAATTATACTTATTTTTCCGGCGCTTTGCAAAAAAAAATGACCTTGTGTTTTAATTCAGTGCGGTGGAGGTTAGCATAGAGTAAAAAAAAACTCATGCGCATATTTATGCTATAATGGTTGGTTAAAAGTCGCATTTCATTTGGAGAGAGCAGACAATATTAAAATGAGTGTTACAAACAAACCAACTTAAATTTAATATTATTCTGGAAGATATCAATTATATATCTAACAAATTTGTCTTTAGGTGTTCTTGGGCTTGACGTAAAAACTTGGTGTTTATGCTTTTATTATTGATCTTTGGGTTCTTGCTTCCAATAATCTAACTTAACAAGGTAATTTTATGAAATTTTTTGGTATGAGGTTCGATGATTATTTTAATTATCATGATGTATATACTGATGATTTATGTAAAAGTTCTTATACCGAAAATCCAACAATAGTACCTGAAATAGATCTAGTCTATGTTTTGTCTGGTAGAACAACGGCTCTTGGGACTGATGCTGATGGATTAAAGCGCGAATTTGACCATTCAGATGATATAGATAGGCTATGCGAGGGGATTAGAATAGCGACAATAATTAATGCACTTAGGGCAAACAAAAAGGTTGAGGAGTTGGCCATAGAAGATTATGTTACTCCGATTTTCTATAATGGAAGAACCATTCATAATAAAGATTTAAAGATTGCATTACAACGTAACTTATTACCTTATTATCCTAGAGAGCTTTTTATTATTTACAGCATTAATCCTGAAAATACTATTGGCCAAATACAATCGTTTAATAAATATTTATCGAATCATTACCATGAAAATGTAGCAGTGGTATCAAGTGCCTATCATCTCCCACGTGTGGCTAGAACTATTGGATTGGATTCTCCTCAGGTTACCAATGAAAATGTATTGTTGGAGAGTATTAATAGCCCATTTGAAAAATTGGTTGATAGCCCTCTTAGCACAATAAAATTGTTCTTATTTGGCGTTCATAAAAACGAAAAACGACCAGGAATGATATTTGACCTCACTGGAGAGCATAGCGCTATGCAACGTTATTATTCTGGAACCACTCCATCGATCTCAAAATACTCAAGTAATAATGTATTTTTTACTAATGAAGATTATTATATCTACAAGAGCTTTTTAAGAGCTTTATTTTGGGATAAAAGAATCACAGAGAGCGAGGAAAAGAAATCAATTAATGATTTTGCAATTGTTCCATATGGTCGTAAATAATATCCAGATTGTATCTGGCTTCATGACATAAACTGTAAAATCCAGCCAGCCACTTTTATGTATAAAATTAATTATCCAAAAACAACCAGTCCTGCTGTGAAAAATGATAACCCTTTACACATTTTGTAGAAAATGATCTAATTACGCCAATTTTTATTTACATAACAAGAGACTGATGCAAGGAAAAGTTATTGATAAAACAATGGATGCTGACTATTTGGTCTTGGATAAGCTAATTCCAAATAATCATTTATTAAGGAAGGTTAATAAATGCATTAATTTTTCCTTTGTGAGCACACTTACTGAATCTTGTTATAGTCCTAACAATGGCAGGCCTTCTATACCACCTGAGTTGTACTTGGGCCTCGGGGAGTAACGGAACAACCAACTCACTTAAGCTGTAAAATTGAATAAAATTCTTTTGAGTTGATCATGCATGAGTCATAAATAGTGATTTTATTTCTTCCACATGCTTATATAGCATAAATTTT
>CAMDMN010000240.1 GCA_945901965.1 Legionella genomosp. 1
CAAAAACATTTTGAAGATATTACCAACTATTAAACGTCAACTTGTTAATGAAGATTTAATACAGCAGGCGAATTCGCAATTTCAAAATGGTTTATTTTTTGAAGCAGAGCAACTTTATCGAAGTATTTTGATAAAAAATCCAGAATGTCATAGCGCATCTCTTGGCATTGCATTAGCAGCCCTACAACAAAATAATATGGCAGATGCCATTCAATTTATGCAACAAGCAACAGAAATAGCGCCTGCTGTTATCTTATATAAACGAAATTTAGGCGAACTATTACGTCGCGTAGGTCAATTAGAAGCTGCTATTGCCACACATCTTAACGTTATTAATATAGAGCCTAAATCTTCTGAAAATCATTTTTTATTAGCGTTATCCTATAATGACTGCCATCAATTTGAATTGGCTATTCAACATTATCGTATCGCATTATCCTTGGATAAAAACTACGGTCTAGCTTGGAATAATCTTGGCGCCTCTCTAGAATGTATGGGTAATAAACAAGAAGCAAAACTTGCCTATGAAGAAGCGATTCGTTTAAATCCTAATCATACAGAAGCCCAAAATAATCTCGGAGCTATTTACAGCGAAGAAGGTCAAATTGATAAAGCAAGTAGGCATTTTGAAGCAGCCATAACAGCTAATCCTGATTTTATAGAAGCGCATTATAATTTATCCCAGATAAAAACCTATCAGATAGGAGATCCACACTTAGTCTTTTTAGAAAATTTTATGCAAAAAATTAATAATTGTTCTGTACGAGCTCGTATTCATTATTATTTTGCACTAGGAAAGGCACTAGATGATACGCAACAATATGCCTCTGCTTTTAAAGCCTATGCAAAAGGTAATCAATTACATTATTTGCAAAATCCCTGGAATAAAACACAATTACAAAACCTTGTTGAACATCTTCCTCAAGTTTTTACTTCATCATTTTGCAAACAACCAGCCCCCACCCGAAAAACACCTTGTCCTATTTTTATTGTTGGTATGCCAAGAGCCGGGACCACTCTCATCGAGCAAATACTTGCAAGTCATAAAAATATTTATGGCGCGGGAGAATTATCTATTTTAGATGAGATCATTCAAGAGGCTTGCAAGATCTCTCGTCTACCATTTAATACTTGGGTGAATCAGTTAACTGATGATGAATTTGCAGCTTTAGGTGAAAAATATTTGGCGCAAACTTCAGTTTTAGCCCCAGACAAACAGTTCATCATTGATAAAATGCCGAGCAATTGTTTTTACATTGGGATGATTTATCGCATGTTACCATCTGCTAAAATTATTCATGCTATTCGTGACCCCATGGATTCTTGTTTTTCTTGTTTTACCCACTTATTTAAGAGCAGCATGTTATTTTCTTATGATCTCACGGCTCTAGGTGAGTATTATGCATTATACGCAAAAGCGATGCAGCATTGGCAAACCGTATTACCACCAAACGTGATTTTTGATTTACCCTATGAACAAATGATTGCCAACCATGAAAAACTTTCAAAACAGCTCGTAGAATACATAGGACTACCTTGGGATCCAAATTGTCTTAATTTTTATAAAAATGATCGTGTTGTAAAAACAGCAAGCTTAACCCAAGTAAGAAAACCTATTTATAAAACCTCTGTGCAACGCTGGCAATATTTTTCCGAAGAGTTACAACCTTTATTACAGATGGTCTCCCCTTATCGTAATAAAAAGGGGATTAGTGCATGATGTCAGTAGATGAGGCTTTACGTATTGCCGAACAAATGCAAAGAGATGGAAAGTTAGAACAAGCTGAAATCCTTTTAAATCAGATATTAGTGAGTAACCCTTCGCATGCTCATGCCCTACATTTATTAGGAGTCATCGCCTACCAAGTTGGCAAGATTAACTTAGCTATTCAATTAATAGAACAAGCTATCCAGAATAATTCACATGTAGCAATTTTTCATAGCAATTTAGGCGAAATGCATCGCCAATTAAAGGAGGTTGATTTAAGTATTGAATACGGACAGCAGGCAGTTAAATTAGATCCAAACGGAGCAATTGCGTGGTCTAATTTAGGCATTTCTTATTATGATGCTAAACAGTATGAACAGGCAAAAAATTGTCATCAACAAGCACTCGCTATAAATCCACAATTAAGCTGCTCGCTGAACAACTTAGGCAGCATTTATAAAGCAGAAAATCAACAGGCTTTAGCCATCGATTTTTATCAAGCGGCCATAAGTGCCGCCCCTTATTTTGTTGAACCATTGAATAATTTAGGTGTGGTATTTTTGCAAAGGCAAGAATTTAAACAAGCCTTACTCTATCTTAATCAGGCGATAGCCTTAGCACCCGCATTTGCTGATGCTTATTGTAATCTCGGCTTAACCTTACTCGGTTTAGAGCAAAGCGCTAATGCCTTGCTGCATTTTGAAAAAGCATTGGAATTAAAACCTGATTATGCAGAAGCTTATTATGGTTATGCAAAGGTATATTTATACCTTCATAATTTTATTGAGTCAGAACGCTATATTCGTAAAGCGATAACGCAGAACCCTGAGCAGGTTGAATTTTATCAACTTTTGGCAGCTATTTACCATGAGCAAGGTCATTTCACAGAAGCCTTAATGCATTTAGATAAAGCGTTAGCTATGGATCCCTCTCTTTCCGATGTATACCTTAGCAAGGGCAATGTCCTAATGGGGATGGGTGAAACTTCCCAAGCAGCAGAACAATTTTTAAATCTAACTACTAATCCCAATCCCGATACCCGTGTTAATGCACATTATAGTTTAGTTCAACTAGCTAAAGTTAAGCCTGATAATGGCAGTTTGCAGGCTTTATTAGCAATAACAAAAGAGCCACAAGCTTTATCACCTAATAAATTAGAATATCTCTATTTTGCCTTAGGTAAATGTTATGAAGATATCGGTGAATGGGCGAAATCATTTGAGTATTTTACCGAAGGGTGTCGCTTAAAACGACAACGGATTAGATATAATATTGAGGAACACATCCAGTTTACAGATAAGCTCATCAATGGCTTTACAGAACAATCGATTGAATATTTACAAAATTTTGCTAACCCTTCAGCATTACCTATTTTTATAGTCGGAATGCCGCGCTCAGGAAGTACGCTGGTTGAGCAAGTTTTATCGGAGCACTCCCAGGTTTATGGTGCGGGCGAACTAAAATATTTAAATAATTTAATACAATATCCGATTAAAAACCAATTTACTACGCTGTATTACCCTGAAAACCTTGTACATTTATCACCCAAAACATGCCGTGCAATTGCCACTAATTATGTAACTAATTTGCAAAGTCATTCTCCGCAGGCACTCCGTATCACTGACAAAATGCCATATAATTTTATCTCAATCGGACTAATTCATGCCTTACTACCGAATGCTAAAATTATTCATGTGAAACGTAATCCGATTGATACTTGTTTATCTTGTTATACGAAATTGTTTACCGAAGGGCAGTTGTATTCTTATGATTTAACTGAGTTAGGGCAATATTATCAGTGTTATGAGCGCATTATGAATCATTGGCGTCGTATTCTACCAGCTGATGCTTGGCTAGAAATTGAATATGAAGGAATGGTCAATAATCTAGGGGTAGAAGCACAACGTTTAATGGAATTTTGTGAGTTAGCTTGGGAGCCTGCATGTCTTAACTTTCATCAATCCAAACGTCAAGTGCTCACCGCAAGTTTCGTACAAGTGCGCCAGCCAATTTATACCTCATCGGTTGAACGTTGGCGACGATATGAACTGGAGCTTGC
>CAMDMN010000241.1 GCA_945901965.1 Legionella genomosp. 1
TAGGTTGGGCCAAGGCCCAACCTAAAAATGTCCTAGCAGTTCAGTGAGATGCGCTAATTATCTAAACCCATTGGTGTATTGCACTTTGGGTTTAAAATTTTAGTTGTAAGCTAACTTTAAAATTTGAGTCTAACTAATTTTCTACTAATTTTCTAATAGTGCCAAACTTAAGTGAGAATAGACCATGATTTCCACCGTGGATATTAATAAAATACTCGATTTGATCCCACATAGATATCCTTTTATTTTAGTTGATAGAGTAACTGATTATAAGGAATTCGAATACTTAGTAGGTTACAAGAATGTAACTATGAATGAGCCATTTTTTATGGGGCACTTCCCTGGCAACCCTATTATGCCTGGTGTTCTCATGATAGAAGCATTGGCACAGGCCGGTGTAATTTTATCAACCTTATCACGTGTTACAAAAGAAGGTCATAAGTCGTTATATTTTTTTGCAGGAATTGATAATGCGCGTTTTAAGCAAATTGTAATACCTGGAGATAAATTAAGATTGGAAGTTAAATTGTCATCACAAAAAAAAGATTTCTGGCGTATGCATGCTGAGGCATTTGTAGACGATAAGCTTGCTTGTTCTGCCGACTTAATGAGCGTTGTAAAGGAATATAAAATTGACGATATCTGATCATGCGATAATTCATCCATCAGCTAAACTAGCTAAAGGTGTGTCAATAGGCCCTGGAACAATAATTGGTGCTGATGTTGATATTGGTGAGGGAACTTGGGTAGGGCCTCATGTAGTTATTCAAGGACCTACTGTAATAGGAAAGAATAATAAAATTTTTCAATTTGCATCAGTCGGTGATGTGCCTCAAGATATTACTTATGATAATGAGCCTACTAAATTAGAAATTGGCGATAATAATATTATCCGTGAATTTTGCATGATAAGCCGTGGAACTGTAAAGGGCGGTGGTTCTACTAGTATAGGTAATAATAACTTTTTTATGGCTTATTCTCATGTCGGCCATGATGCAAAAGTTGGAAATCATATTGTTATGGTAAGTTATTCCGCAATTGCAGGGCATGCTGTGATTAATGATTACGTTAATATCGGTGCTTATGCTGCTGTTCATCAATTTTGTTATGTTGGTGCTTATGCCTTTATTGCACGTGCAACCTATGTTACTAAAGATGTTTTGCCATATGTAATGATTGCAGGCCATGAAACAACAGCTTGCGGCATAAATACTGTAGGTCTTAGAAGACGTGGCTTTTCATCTGAGGTAATTGATTGCTTAAGAAGGGCTTATAAAATTGTTTTTCGTAAGGGTTTAACGGTTCAACAAGCAATTGTAGAGCTAGAATTATTACAATCTGATTGTCCTGAGATTTTACCAATGATTGATATTTTAAATCAATCAACCCGTGGTATTGTGAGATAGCTTGGTGTTATCTGCAATTTTAGCGGTTGCAAGTGGTGGAGCTATAGGAGCTGTTGCTAGATTTTTTACTGTTTTCTTCACGCAATTTATTTTTGGTGATCGCTTTCCAATTGGTACTTTATTTGTAAACTGCTTAGGATCATTTTTAATTGGTTTATTTATGAGCTTATATATGGATAGATTGGCTGATGTTGAACATTTTCGTTTATTTGTAGTCGTTTGGTTTTTAGGGGCTTACACTACTTTTTCAAGTTTCGCTTGGGATACTTGGTATCTTTTTGAGCACGGACAATTCTTTATGGCAGCTGCAAATATTTTATTAAATAATCTTTTAACGATATTAATGTTATTGCTTGGGCTTAATTTTGGACGTATTTTAAGTGGGGGGTTATAATGCAAGTAAAATATGTCCGGGTTTATTTAAGCGAAGAAGAACCACTTTTAAATGAAATGTATACATATCTTCAAGAAAATAAAATTAAGGGCGCTACAATTTTTCGCGGTGTTAAAGGTTATGGGGCAAGTGGCAAAACAAGAGAAGCTCATTTTCTTGATTTTCACTTTGATTTACCTATGGTCTTAGAGTTTTTTGATGAGCTAAAAAAGGTAGATTTAGTATTAAATTATTTTAAAAATAAAATTGAACCAGGCCGGATAATACATTGGTTGGCTGAAGTTAATTAATGTAAGTGTAAAATGCAGGTTGGTCCAAGGCCCAACCTGCATTTTTATTAATATAAATCAATGAGTTATTGCATATATAAAATTTTAAATAAGTAAATGTAGTTGCTATGGTTGAATTTAGGTAACCAAATTTTACAAGCAGAGAGTCTCCAGTTAAATTAAAAAAGTTCTACGCTAATTTAACTTAATAAAGGGGACTCTCATGCATCACGATTATAACGGCAAGGACGTATTTATTGGAATAGATGTTCACAAGAAAAGTTATTCTGTTTATTGCATATGCAATCGAGAAAAGGTTAAGAGCTGGAGTATGGAAGCGAGCCCGACCAGATTAATAGAACAATTAAACCGCTATTTTTCAGGTGCTCGGATCCATACGGTTTATGAGGCAGGATTTAGTGGCTATGCATTACATCGATTGCTTGAAGAGGCTGGTATAGAAAATGTTGTTGTTAATCCTGGATCAGTTGAAACAGCATCAAGAGACAGAGTTAAAACGGATAAACGTGATGCTAAAAAATTGGCGG
This sequence comes from Legionella genomosp. 1, assembly GCA_945901965.1. Lineage (GTDB taxonomy): Bacteria > Pseudomonadota > Gammaproteobacteria > Legionellales > Legionellaceae > CAMDMN01. The sequence goes on from CAMDMN010000241.1 coordinate 2,618, forward strand.
AACAATTATCTGACAATAGGTTAAAGAGTATTTATATACCAAGTGCAGAGGAAGAGCGTTTACGATTGTTGACCAGACTTAGAGCCACTATTGTTAAAGACAGGGCACGTATAGCGTGTCGGATTAAAAGTAAGCTATTTCAATTTGGATATAATGAGGCGTTAGTTGACGATACAACGGCCAGCATTAAGTGGGTTAATAAGCTACAAGGCATAGAGTATTTTCCTTTAGAATTGAAGTACGTTATTGATTATTTATGTGAACAATGGCTTAAGTTCACAACAGATCTAAAAGAAGTAAATAAAGATATTGCTATACAGTCGAAAGCGAATCAAAAGCTTTCTGCGTTAGAAGAAATTTACAAAAGTATTCCTGGCATAGGAAATATATCAGCAAAAGAGTTAAGTCGAGAATTAGGAACGTTGAGTCAATTTAGTAGTAATAAGCATGCATATAGTTTTATTGGGTTAACACCAAGTGAGTCCTCTTCTGGGGAACAGAGACGCCAAGGAGGAATTAGTCATTGTGGCCGCCCACGCCTAAGGCATTTATTAATTGAAATTTCCTGGAGATGTACGGCAAAAGATACAGAGATGAACAAGAAATTTACCGATCTTGCCTATAGGCGCGGTAAGAAACGGGCGATTGTAGCAATAGCCAGAATTTTGATTGGGCGATTACGGTGTTGTTTAATGAGTGGATGCTTTTATCAACCACAAGGTGAGTTAACCAATCATGCATAAAAAGAAAAGAGGATTTCGTAGATGTTTATTGCGATAAAAAGAGCTAACTAAAAAACATTAAAAGCGTTAATGGTAATGGTTCAACTGTTAAAAAAGGTTACGCTGTGACCTCGTCAACCAGGCTGTGATTATGAATAAATAAATCACGTTATTGTAGTTTGGGGCGCAGCACTTATTAAACCGAATAGACAACTTGTTACGGCTCTAAGGAGTTGATTACGAATGGCAGCATGATCTAATAAGATTAAGATCAATAAAATAATTAACGGCAACTGTACTTAAGCTTTGATAAATGTTTTTTTAGAAAAAAGGTTTTTAAGAGTGTTATTTTAAAACAAAGAAAAACACTGGGGATTTTTGTTAAATAAAATTTGACAATTCACATGGCAGCCTGGTTG
>CAMDMN010000242.1 GCA_945901965.1 Legionella genomosp. 1
CCCTACTCTATAATGACGCCCCAATAATGATACTCTAGTAGATCACCATGCAACAATAGCCGCATCACCAAATAATTCTTGGGCTTTAGCTTTAACTTCTGCTGAATTAAGTGCTTTAACCAATAACAGAAGTTGTTCTTTTTTATGGCTGTCGCTATGAATAACAATTAAATTTGCATAAGGTGAATTTTTGTCTTCAATAAATATAGCATCTTTTGTAGGACTTAAGCCTGCAGGAATTGCAAAGGTAGTATTTATAACAGCTGCATCAACATCTGCTAATACTCTTGGAAGTTGCGCTGCATCTAATTCTTTAAAGCGTAATTTTTTAGGATTAGATCCTATATCATTGATAGTTGAATGCTTTGTTGTTTTGAGTTTTATTAAATTAGCTTTTTGTAATAGTAGTAATGCCCTAATTTCATTGCTTGGATCATTTGGTAAGGCAATCATGGCATTAGCAGGTATATCTTTAAGGGATTTAAATTTAGATGAATAAATCCCTGTGGGGTAAACAAATGTTTTGCCTATAGCTTCTAAATTATATTTATGCGCTTTGCTTGCAGCTTTAAGATATGGCAAGTGCTGGTAAATATTAGCATCTAAGCTGCCATCTTGTAATGCTTCATTGGGCAAATTAAAATCGTTAAATTCTACGATTTTAACCGTTATCCCATAGCGCTCTAAGGCTATCTTTTGTGCTACTTCAACTAATTGAGTCTCAGGCCCTGAGATAGTACCCACAACAAGAGTATTAGGTGATGGTTTGCTGCAGGATAAAAGTGCTAGCGAAAACAAAAAAATGGTAAAAAATCTCAATTTATATCTCCTAATTATGTGAAAAACGTCGCGCTAAGTAATCGCCAGACATTTGTAATAATTGAACTAATATTATTAAAATGGATACTGTAGCTAGCATTATCACTACATTAAAGCGTTGATAGCCATATCTAATAGCTAAATCACCAAGTCCACCTCCACCAACAGTTCCCGCCATTGCTGAATAATTAACTAAGGTAATCGCAGTTACAGTTACCGCATGAATTAATGCAGGCATTGCTTCAGGTAACAAAATTAAGCGGATGGTTTGCCAAGTATTAGCGCCCATTGAAAAGGAGGTTTCGATAAGTCCTGGAGATAAGCTCTTATATGCGTTATCAACTAGACGGGCAAAAAATGGAGCCGCTCCTAATGTTAGCGGCACAATCGCTGCATTAATACCTATTGAAGTGCCAACGATTAAACGGGTAAGTGGGATAAGAGCCACTAGTAAAATAATAAAAGGGATAGAGCGGCTTATATTAATTAAACTTGCGATAAAACTATTGAGCGATTTGTTTGGTTTTATCTTAGCAGATGTATATAAAAGCGTACCTAAAGGTAGACCAAGCATAATTGCAAATAATGAGCTTAAGGTAACCATATAAATGGTTTCGCCAGTTGCTACTAATAAATCAAAGCTCATTGTCAGTGACATACCCTAAATTCTCCACAGTTAAATTGGCTTTTTCACAGCGCTTAATAAATTCTTCTAGTAATTTTTTATTTGCATGTAACTCAACAATTAATACTCCACAAGTAATAGAATCAAAACGATCAATATTGGCAAGGAGTATACTAATGTCTATATGTAGTTCACGACTTACTTGGCTAATAAAAGGACCAGTTGCATCGTGTCCTTCAAAAAATAGGCGTAATAACGGTTTATCATTAGGTGTTGTTGATAAAGAGCTTGATAAGCATGGCGGTAATTCTGGGCTTAATTGTGCATAGAGTAATGATCTAGCAATACTTTCTTTGCGCGATACAATAGATGCTAGAGATGCATTTTCAATAATTTTACCCGCATCCATAACCGCTAATCGATGGCAAATTCGTTTTACGACATCCATTTCATGAGTTATTAACACAATGGTTATGCCATAAAGGGTGTTAATTTTTTTTAATAGCGCAAGAATTGAATCGGTAGTTTCTGGATCAAGGGCTGAAGTCGCCTCATCACAAAGTAAAATTTTAGGCGAACAACTAAGCGCTCTTGCAATGGCAACGCGTTGTTTCTGCCCACCACTTAATTGTAGCGGATATGCATTTTTTTTATCGACTAATTCTACTAAAGGTAAAAGTTCGTTAACTTTTTTAGTAATTTCAGTCTCAGCAATCCCTTGAATGCGCATAGGTAAGGCGATGTTATCAAAAACTGTTTTAGAATTTAATAAATTAAATTGCTGGAAAATCATCGCAATTTTATGACGGGCTTTAATTAAATTACGAGTTGAAAGGTGAGTTATATTTTCCCCATCAATTATAACTTCACCACTATCCGGGCGCTCTAATAGATTGATACAACGAAGTAAAGTTGATTTCCCCGCCCCAGATTTACCAATTATTCCAAAAATCTCAGATTCTTGAATAAATAGATCAACAGATTTAAGTGCCACATGATCATTAAATGTTTTATTTAATTGAGATAATTCAATCATTACATTACCAGATTATTACTATTTACATGGGACTAAGAAGGGGATATTGATCGCCCGCTTTAGCCGTATTTTCAAAAGATGACAAAGTCAATCAATTGAGCGCCCGCAAGCTGAATGATCAAATCGGCGCATGGATAATTATATACATGATTAAGTTTTGTTGGCAAGGTTAAATTTATAAGGTAGGGTAAGATCACATAAGTTTAAAAACGGACCAATCTAACTTTATTACATCAATTCGATCGTAGGGTGGGCAAAGCGATAGCGTGCCCACCTAAATATGTAGCTTAGCATTCAGTGCCACCCCCTGGTGGGCACACTGCGTTTTGCCCACCCTACATTCTTTTATACTTATGTAATCTCACACTGATTTCTAAGACATGAATTCTTCATAACTTCTAGAGTTTATCAAAATTTCTGCTGGTAATTTTAGAAGCTCAGTTTTTAAATATCCTTCCTTGCTTAAAAAATGAATAATTTGACTCACACATTCATCAATTGACAATACACTAGTATCAATAATAATTTCTGGATTTATAGGTTGTTCATAAGGATCATTAACTCCCGTAAAAGCAGATAATTCTCCTCGACGCGCTTTCGCATATAGCCCTTTAGTATCACGTTGCTCACAGGTCGCTAAGGTTGTGGCAACATAGATTTCAATATATGTACCAGATTGAGAAATTAAAAATCGGTTTTTTTCACGAGCTTCACGATAAGGAGCAATGGCTGCACATAATGCAATTCCGCCTACTTTACTCACTTCAGCAGCTACATAGCCTATGCGTTGGATATTAATATCACGATCCCTTTTAGTAAACCCCAACTCCCCAGCAAGTATAGGCCTCACCACATCGCCATCAATTAAGGTCACATTCTGTCTTCCAAGACATCGTAATTTGACCATAAGCGCTTCTGCAAGGGTTGTTTTACCAGCACCTGATAAGCCAGTAAAAAAAATCGTAAAGCCTCGTTCATTTTTGGGAGGATTGGCTGCGCGTAATTCATTAATAATTTCTGGAAATGAAAACCAAGCGGGAATAGGTTCATTAGTAGAAAGTAACTGTCTTAACTTCGTGCCAGAGAGGCTCAAGGCTTTTTCTTGCGGTTTTAGTTCGTTTATTAAGCAATATTGCTTACGCTCTTTGGCATAAACCATTTCTTCAAAGGGAAGCATTTGAATTTTGATTTCCGTTTGATACTGTTGCACCAAATCTTGCGCTGCATAGGGATCATAAAAAGGTTCGCCTGTGGCATTAGATCCTGGCCCCGCATGA
>CAMDMN010000243.1 GCA_945901965.1 Legionella genomosp. 1
GAGATCTTAAGAACCACACTCCCTAACGGTCGTGGCTCGGATTCCTCCAGACAATGCAGTCCCATCAAGGATCATCAGACTTGTGGGGAACGATATGGCTGTATCAAGGTTACGATCTAATAACAGTTAGATATAATTATTTTAATAAAATTGTCTCAGCACTACCTTCAATATAATTAGATTTATTTATATTTAAGTAAATGGCATTTTCTTTTGCTATAACTTCATCAACACCTGTAAGTGTTTCTAACTGTTTTAATCTACTGGATAAATTATGTATTGATTTATTATCTGGCAATCTAATAGTAATTTGATAAATATTCGGTTTTAGGTAAAAAGAAATAATTAACCAAATTGCAGCAATAATGAAGTTGGTGATAAAAATAGCATTGTTGTTGAAAAATTGGCAAACAATGCCAGCGGTAGTGCCACCTGCAAAAATTCCAAGAAATTGACTGCTTGAATAAATTCCCATAGCAGTTCCTTTGCTAAAAGCATTTGCTTGTCTTGATACGAGTGAAGGCAAGGAGGCTTCTAAATAATTAAAGGCAACAAAGTATGTAAACATAAATATATAAATTGCAGTCCAGTATTGTGAGGTAAAATAAAGCGCTAATTGGCTAAGGCAACTAATAATTACCGCACCTACGAATACATTTTTAATTTGATTCTTTTTTTCAGCAAGAGAAATTAGTGGCAGCATAGTAATAAAAGAAATAATCATTAGCGGCAGATAAAAATGCCATTGTTTTGATAAATTACCATAGTTTATTTGTTGTTTTAGTAATAAAGGAATTATAAAAAACGTTGAGGTAAGAATAAAATGTTGGCAGAAAATGCCAATATTTAAGCGTTGTAAATGCTCATTAAAAAATACTTGTTTAAATAATAAAAAGTAATTTTTCTTGTCTACCTGAAATGGTGCTTTTTTCGGGGTTGGAATGACAATATGTAATATTAATAGTCCCAAAATGGCAAGAATTGTTGTTAGATAAAAAATCCCTGCAAGTCCATATGAATTAGTTAAAATAGGGCTTAAAATCATGGCCAGAGTGAAAGAAAATCCAATGGTTATGCCTATAACCGCCATTGATTTGGTTCTTTGTTCATCAGTGGTAAGATCTGCAAGTAAAGCGATTAAAACCGATCCTATAGCGCCTGTGCCTTGAATTATTCTTGCAAATATCATGCCATAAATTGAGGTTGTAAATGCGCCCAATATGCTGCCAATTGCAAAAAGTATTAATCCTATAGTTATTATAGGTTTTCTGCCAAATCGGTCTGATAACAGGCCAAAAGGTATTTGTAAAAGACCTTGGCTTAATCCGTAGCTGCCTAAAGCAATTCCAATTAATGTAGGAGTTGCAAAAATTAGATTATTAGCATATATGGTGAAAACCGGAATGAGCATAAAAAGCCCGAGCATGCGGAAAGAAAATAGCAGAGCTATTGGGAAAACTGATGTAAGCCAAGGTTGTTTCATTTATATTTAATTTAACTTAATGTAAAAATTTATATGCAGATGGTACAAAGAATGTGGTTCTGAAACAAGGGTATTTTTCAAAATTATGTTTTATGGAGATAAATCTGGGCTTAAAGAAGGGCTATATTTATTTTTTGGTTCTATTTTTGGTATATTAAATTTATCTCTCGTAGTTTTAAAAGCTTTATTAATTGCAAAGGCTATGCCCTCTAAGATAGCTGAAATACTGCCTTGCTCATAACCATATATTTTGTAGTATAAATTAGACTCTTGTTGTTGCAGTTTATAAGCTTTTCCTCTCATTTCGCGACCAGGTTTTAAATCTTTAGCAATTTTGTCATAGAATATACTGTCAAATTTATTATCAATAAAATGGCGCAATTGCGCTTCGCTAGTTAATGGATTTAAAATTTTAAGCATTTTAGTTATTTCTTGGTGATTAACTATTTTTGTATTTTTATAATCAACCTCACCTAATACCCAATGACAACAATTTATTAGATTTTTTAGCGCAAATTCGTATTCTGCAAATGTTTTTTTTCGTTTACCCAATTGGTAACTACTATAAGCTAACCCTGCTGTAAATAATAAAGCTAATGGGTATATCGAAAATGACAAACTTAAAGAAATGGTTACAAGAGTTAGGCCTATCACTAGCTTAGTATCGATAATTTTAAGTTCTTGCAATCTTTTCTTAACTTCAGAAGAGCAATTATTTATAAGATCATTATGATCAAAGGTAGAAGCATTGTAAGGTTTTTTAACGTAGTTTAATAATAACTCGGTGTTAGTTAGATTTTTGCTGTATTCATTTATAAATAATCGCGCCATCACCACTCCTTAACGCCAACATAAATGCAGTTAAATTGTAGGGGGAAGATGGGCTGTTGTATAGTAGGTGTTATCTAAAAATTGCGGTTTTTATTTTTATTATATAAGAATAAGTAGGACTCACTAAATAGCTAAAAAATTTGGTTGGGCCAAGGCTAAAAGGCACTATCTTAATCTATTTTATATACAAAAATACGTCTTTGCGAGCCACGGCAAAGCAATCTATTGACTTTCTAAAGACGCTGGATTGCTTCGCTGTGCTCGCAAAGACGGTAAATTAACTTAAGTTAGCACCACTGGGATAGTGCAAGCCTACTACTATTTTTTGTTAAGAAAAGCTAGGTGCAATATCATTTTTTGTACTTTCAGGCATGATTTTGCTTTTAAGAGCGGTCCAAGCATTTGCAATTGCATATCCCATGCCTTCAAATATAGCGAAATATCCTCCTTGCTGAAAACCATACATCTTGTAATATAAATTAGCTTCTTTTTCACTAAGCTTATGATCCATAACCATAGTATCTTTTCTGGCAACTTCTGCTGCATGAAGAATATCATCGTCTTGACTGTCAGGAATAACTTTCTGTAATTGTGAGTTTTTAGTTAATGGAGCTAAGGCTTTTACCATCGCTTTAATAGAATCATGATTTTTTAAGGTAGAGATATCATGTCCGATAGAATCATCATTTAGCGCCCAATTACAACAATTTACCAAATTTTCAAGAGCAAGTTTGTGTTCTTTATAAGCTTCACGTCTACTTGCTAATTGATAAGTAGTAAAAGCTAAACCTGCAGTTATAACTAAACTTAATGGGAAAATAAATGATAATCCAAAAGCTGCAACTGTAAGAGCCGCTCCTATAAATATTTTTTTATCGATTGCATGTAGGGTCTTTAATCTCTTAGATACTTCTATAGTACAACTTTTTATTAGATCATTATGAGCCGCACTAACTGTTAAAAAACTTTCTTGGTTATACTTTGATAATAAAATGGCATTTTGAACATTTCTATCAGATGGTTCTATAAATAAGCCAGGCATATCTGCTCCTAATTACTAAGTTGGATAAAAAGAAAGTGAATTATAGTACAAATTAAGATCAAAGTAAACATAGTTGTATCATTTTGATTTCAAAAGAACAGAAACGGATGAAATTTTAGCTTTGCGTGTGGGTTTTTGTAACTGTTTACATCATCCCGAACACCATGCTGAAAATTAAATAAAAAACCTTGATTTCGCGGCGTGAAATCAAGGTTACGAATGATTTTAGTAAGAGTAGCCTGGTTGGCGCGTCAGCGATAACCAGGGTATCTTTTAACAGTATTTCCCGGTTATCGCTAATGCGCTAACCAGGCTACGATTGATTTTGATGGAAAGTTATTTAGGTGAGACAGCAAGAGTAGCCTGGTTAGCGCGATAGCGATAA
>CAMDMN010000244.1 GCA_945901965.1 Legionella genomosp. 1
GAAGAAACATTGCGGACATGCGGCCAACGGCTGAATAGTGTATCAACCTTTGGAGTTTGGCCTTGCAGACATAGGTCAACTTTATAGCCACCTTGAGATAACATTTCCATCATAGGCGTTGCCATTAGCATATTACCCATGCCACTACCTAAATGAACCAATACAGTTTTGTGCTCAGTCATCATTAATTACTCTGATTGATTTATATGATCCAGTTAGCTTAGTATTACCTGACGTATTGACCTGTATTAATTTACCTAAGTGAGTAAATTTCTTAAAATAGTTATATATTTGATTATTAAGAACTTTATTGGCCAAATTTTCAACACGAGTGAAGCGTTCATAAAGCTCCTCTAAACGAAGACCTAAATGCCCATATTCTCCGGCCGCCTGTTTAAAAAAATCAATTGCGTAAGTACCTGAGGTATTGACGGGATTAACAAGCACTTTATTATAAACAATCATTAATTCATTAATGGATTGTTTGGCTTCAAAATTACCGGTAACTATTTCATAAGCTTTATCACAAAGATGGCTGCTGAGTTCTGAGTCATTTAAAAGCATTAAAATATTGTTTGCCAGCGATTGAAAATCACCTACTTCAATTAATAAGCCAGAGTCTCTGTCTTTAATAACTTTTTCAACAATACCTCCACATTTCGTTGCTACCACTGCACAGCGGCAAATTATAGCTTCTAACAAAACATAAGGTCCGCCTTCCGATACGGACGTTAAAGCAAAAATATCACATTGACTAAGAACCTCAGGTACATCTGAACGAAAGTCCAAAAAAATGAAATTTCCTTGTATATTTAGCGCTAATAATCTTGCTTCCAGTTGCTTGTAATAAACGATAACATCTTTTGAACCAAGAACTAAAAAAGAGACATCTGGTCTTTTTTCTATAACCAGGGCCGCAGCCTCTATAAGTACATCAAAACCTTTATCTGGATGAATTCGACCTACGGCAACAACCAATGGTGTATTTTCTTTCAAATTCAATTCAGAACGTATATTTGATGTTTGTTTATTAGCCGCTTTTTTGTAAACATCCAGCTCAAGACCTACATTAATGACAGTTAAATTTGTGTCAGGCACATAAGGCCTTAATGTCTCGGCAGTAGGTTCTGAAACAGCAATAATATGATCGGAAATATCATTTATTAAACTTGCAAAGCTGCTTGGCGATAAGCGAAGGCGCTGGAATAAGGGTTGGTTCTCAAGAAAGGGTATGTGCACAATTAGAATATGACGGATACCTTTCAGTCGAGCAGCTAATGCACCCTCAAGAAAAATGTTGGAATTGGTATGTACCAGATCAATGTGATATTCATCAATAATTTCACCTATTTTGTTAATTCTGTCAGAAATACCCGATAAAAAGGTATACCAAGCTCTGTCTTGTTTTAGCCAGCCATAATTAAACTTCAAAACAATTGAATGAACATCCAGTTCATTCAACGCTGCGCGAAATCCACCTTCATCACCAGGTAATAAAACGATAGGGTTGTATAGATTTCTATCCAAATGTCGCATGGCGCTTAATAGATAAACCTCTCCGCCAGCTATGCCTGTCCCGCTAGTTGCGCTAGGAATATATAAAATATTTTTTGGTTGATTTGATGTTAATGTCATAGCAAATAGATAGTTATATTATTTTGTTGCCGAGATATTTTCATTGAAATGGTCTTCTAAATTACCGGCTGTACTTATCCATATAGAATAGATATTGGGTAAGAATGTATGTGGGAATAGCGTAAGAGATAACTTCTGCACCCACTGGATATATTGGAAATTATTATTCGCAATCTCATGTTCTACGACAATATATTTTTAATTTACTTGAGTACCAGTCTAGGGCATTTCTTTGATCTTTCTTTAACAAACAATAAACAAACCGATAATAGTTTTTGAAAACAAAAGGATTATTTAATATGGCAAGCCAATAATATTTTCGACCTTGGGTAAAATTTTTATCATGCCATGAATACCAACCGGCTAATTGATGATGGAGCTCATACAGCCTAGCTCTAACGATTTGTTTGCCGGCTAGCTTAAGTGCTTCGGGATGCTCAGAAAGGATCGTATTGATAGCTTTAAGATCGGTAATGGTCATTCTGAAACTATCTTTACTAACATTGTTATCATGAAATCGATAAAAAGCTAATGACTGATCAATGTATTTAATTGGATATTTAAGAGTTACTCTAAGCCACATCTCATAGTCATCGGCTCCTGATAACTGTTCATTAAAAAAACCAATTTCGTCGATAATATTTTTTCGGATCAAGACAGTTAATACTGCGATTCTGTTCTTTATAAAGTTTTCACGAAAACAGTACCCTTCACCTCCAGTAATCCAATCGTACTTTATTTTATTACCATGTGAATCAATAAAATCCTGTCTTGAGTGAACTAGCGCTAAGCTGCCATCTTTTTCGAGAGCTGCTATTTGTAATTCAAGCTTGTTTTTGAACCAAAGATCATCTTGATCTAAAAAACCGATATATTTCCCTCTTGCCTGTTTAAGTGCAGTATTACGAGCAGCAGCAACACCGGCATTTTTTTGTTCAATATAAAAGACTCTTGAATCTTTTATAAAAGTTTTAATGATAGCGGCACTGTTATCTGTTGAGCCATCATTTACGATCAGTAATTCAAAATTTTTATAGGTTTGGGCTAAAGCACTCTCAATAGCTTCTGAAAGATACTGTTCGCCATTGTAAACCGGAGTAATTATGCTTACTAAGGGTGTCACACATCAGCCTTACGAAAACGCCACAGCAGTTGACGATCAAGTTCTCTTTTAGTCATGTGGAGAAATCGCTTTAACGGACCTATTTTGCTCATATCGAAACGTCTCTTGGATTCACGAGCTTGATTAATCAGGTATCCTAGATCTCGTTGTGGGAGAAATTCCCGGCTTTCCCAGATTGCTTTCAACTCATCTACAAAATTTGCCTTACTTGCCTGCTCATGGTATTGATTAGCATCAGCGGCTGCCCTCAAACCAAGCTGTAAAAGAAATTGAGTATCTTCAGCCAATTTTTTCATCCATGCCGCTGCTTGCGAAATATTAGGTTCCGCCCATTTACAATCGATACCCAGTGCATCCGAACCGTAATATTGAGAGTTCGCTGCAATAGGTGCAAAATTGAAATCAACCAAACAGGAGTTACAGTGATTCATGTAACTCATATTTCCTGACCATGCAGTTGCAACGACAGGCTTGCCCAGGCGCATGGCTTCCAATGGAATTAATCCTAATCCTTCTGAACGGTGCAGGCTGATGAATGCATCGCAACTTGCGTAAAGACAGAGAAGATCATAATAGGTAAGACTTTCCTGGATAATATGAATTCGCGAATCGGACTCAACATATGCACGTAACCGATTAAAATTATCCTCAATTGCTTTACTTCCTCCGCCTGAATAATTTACCTTGATTGCCAAATGGCAGTCTGGACTATCAGGGTAGGCCAGTTTGAACGCTTTTACCGCTGCAAATGGATTCTTTCTGTCTATATTGCTGTGTGGATCGAAACCCATGAAAACAATAAAGCCGCTTTCTGGCAGCTTGAAACGTTTGCGGTTGGGTTTGATACCTTCTGGAATCGATACCGGATGAGGTGCTCGAAGTATCGGAATTCCAGTAATATTATTGCTTAGTGCAGAGTGCAAAAAGTCGGAACCAGCAATG